>NZ_JBSFLZ010000046.1:0-44865 GCF_053599315.1 Saccharopolyspora sp. NPDC000995 | reverse complement strand
TCCCCGACCCCCGCCGCACCCGACTCCAACGCATCCGCCACCGCGAACAACACACCCTCATCCGCATCCGTCATATCCTCACCGGTCAACACCTGGAAAAGCCGCCGCACCCCCTCCGGCACCATGATCGAGGTAAACATCACGACCACCCCAGCCCCACGTCGCCGAAACCCAAGACAGCAATGATGTACGCAGGAATCGGCCTTGTAATCCACCGGTGCGGTGACGTGCAAAAACCCGATAGCCGGGCGACCTCAGCCGCCCGGCTATCGAACCACAACGCGCCTCTCACAACGAGAGCACGGCTCCTTCAAGCAGCAAGGTTCACCACGCCACTGAAATCCGTGAAGGGTCACTTTCGACGGATATGCTCGCGAGCGAAAGGTGGAACTGCAGCAGGCATTCGTACTCACCTGACCCGGAACTCGAACGGTGCGGTTTCGATGAGCGTCGGCGCACGCCCATCCATCGGATCAAACAGCCGAACACCATCGGTATCGTTCACAGCCACCAACAAGTGCCCGACACTCTCCCCGCCCCCGATATCCCTCCTGCGCAACCACACAGCACCTGAGTCTGCGCGGGAAAAGAAAAGCGATCTCCGCAAAAGCCCCGAACCAATGCTCATGAACACTAACACCGACCACAGGACCAAGCGGGGCCACCATCGACCAGGCACCACTGTCCTGGAAACTCCGGGTGGTACAAGCGAACAACCAGCCACGCTCAACCGCCGGGCACGGGGTGTCCTGGCACACCGCCAACGACGCCGTCCTGGCGATTGGCAGGTGTCCCAGCGGCCAGTTCGGTGAGGAATGCCTGGTGGACGCGATGAAGCCGCACGGCGTGGCCGTGTGTGAACGACCACAGAAAGGCGCCCACAGTGGACGGTGACTTGATCGCCTCGAACACCACCGGCATCGCCGCATGCCGTAAGCGGTCGACGTCATCAATGCTGTCGGTCCCGGCGACCATCGCCGCCACCCGTGAGCGCTTTCGCCACCGGATTCGCGCCCCCACCGTTACCGGCCCCGGTGATGCGCACCGCGTCAATGACCAACTCGCCAAGCCGGGCCCGTTCCGTCAGCCGCAGCACCGGAACCAGCCCGGCATCCGCGATCAGATTCCGATCAAAAACCGCACCCAGCCGCGCCGGCTATGAGAAGACCGCACTCCAGAGATACCCTCTCACGAAGACCAACGAAACCTTCAGCAAGATCAATCGTCCCAGCTCAAGAGGGCTTCTCGCCTTCCCACGGCCGAACCGTTACCCAAAACCATCGGCGGATCATCGGCCAGATCGAGGCTAAATGATCCTGCCGAGGAATCGAATCTTCGCGGCACGGTCAATACGATGGCTGATCATGGGGAGCACGTCGGGGAGCAGCGCTGTGCGCTGAACGGCTGTGAACCTATCCCAACCGACTTGAACGGTCCCGCACTGACCTGCTGGAGTCCTATTTCGCAGGTCAGCGCGAGATGCCGTCCTTGGTGCGGGTGCTCACCGAGATCAAAAACCGGGGCACCCAGGACGTGCTGATGGTCGTCTGCGACGGCCTGAAAGGCCTGCCTGACGCTGTGACCACGGTGTGGGAGAAAGTGATCGTGCAGACCTGTGTCGTCCATCTGCTGCGCAACAGCTTCCGATATGCCTCCCGCCGGGACTGGTCGACGCTGGCCAAGGACCTCAAACCCGTCTACACCGCACCCAGCGAGCAGGCCGCTCGGGACCGGTTCACCGAATTCTCCGACGAATGGGAGAAGAAGTACCCCGCGATCGTGCGGTTGTGGACCAGCGCGTGGGCCGAGTTCGTGCCGTTTTTGGCCTTCGACGTGGAGATCCGCAAGATCATCTGCGCCACCAACGCCATCGAAAGCATCAACTCCCGGCTACGCCGCGCGATCAACGCCCGAGGGCATTTCCCCACCGAACAAGCCGCCCTCAAATGCCTCTACCTCGCCCTCATGGGCCTGGACCCCACCGGACGAGGCCGCGGACGCTGGACCATGCGCTGGAAAGCCGCCCTCAACGCCTTCGACCTCGCCTTCGACGGACGCCTGTCCGCCGCACGCAACCGACCAACGATCAAACCCAGTTATACCTAAAACTTGACAGACCCCTTTTGCCGACCACCCTTCCTACCTGAGCTGGTCTTGACTCCGCGCTTGTCGCGCGTCGGTTTCTTGACACCCCGCGCTCTTGTGTGCGACTCCTGGACCGCTGGGAGGGGCTCGCGGCTCAGCGTGATCCGGTAGCCAACGGTGCTGGTGCTCGGGCACGAGTTTTTGGCCGCGATGGGAGGATTTTGGGAGGATTCGTTCAGGCTCCTGTGCCAGTGCGGCACAGGGTGTCGCCGCGAGGTCAAGATTCTGTTGTTTGTTAGATCCGAGCGAACCCGTTCTTGTCTGTGTGGGGCATGACCGCTGGTGGCCCGTCGACAACGATGGACTCATCCTCTCCGTCCGATCCCGCCGATAAAGCGCCAGGTGACAAAGTGCCGGACCTGCGCACGCGATGTCTGGTCCCGCGTATGCGGAGATGTGCCTGTCGAGAGCTAGACGGACGACGTCGACGCTCTGGGCGCGGGGATGTTCCCCGGGAAGCCCAGCTCCTCGCCGCCAAGACCTGGACAGCCCTCGCACGCGGGGATACTCGCGCCACCAATGTAGGCATCGCAAGTCCTCTGCGACGGCCAGAAGATCGTCCTGCCCTGGTCGTTCTAGATCGCCGGAACTGGCTCAACTGGATCCGTGGGCGTGGCGACAACCCAGCTTTCGCCCACAAGTTCGACGGCTGGCGCGTCACCGTGGTGCGGGCGGTGACGCGCCAGCCGGACGCTCACAAATTCTCTCCGCCTCGGTTCCGGCAGTTCGAGTGCGGCACACACCGAGGTGGCACAGACCACAATGGACAGAAAGACACGATCAATTAGCGAAACTAAGTATACCCGATGACCTGCGGCTTCGACAGATCATCGGGCGTGTCACAGGAGTGGGCGCAGCTGGGTTCGAACCAGCGACCCCTTGCTTGTAAGGCAAGTGCTCTTCCGCTGAGCTATGCGCCCCGTTGGTGGCCGTCCGCTTCATCCGATCGGATCACCTCGAACACCCTACCGGTGTGTTGCGCCGTTCCCGGCACCCGGTCGGCCACCACGCCGCTTGCAGGCGTTCGTCACGCCACGAGCTCGGCCAGCGCCTTCTTCCAGACGCCCTGGTCGCGGGCCTCGCCCGGCTGGTTCACCTCGGCGAAGCGGACCTTGCCCTCGGTGTCGATCAGGAACGTGCCACGGTTGGCCATCCCGGCTGCCTCGTTGAACACGCCGTAAGCCTTCGCGATCTCGCCGTGCGGCCAGAAGTCCGACAGCAGCGGGAAGGTGTAACCCTCCTTCTCCGCCCAGGCCTTGAGCGCGAACGGGGAGTCGACCGAGACTCCGAGAACCTGAACCTTGTCGTTCTGGAACTCGACGAGGTCGTCCCGGACCTGGCACAGCTCGCCCTGGCAGATGCCGCTGAACGCGAATGGGTAGAAGACCAGCAGCACGTTCTTCTCACCGCGGAAGTCGGCCAGCGAGACCTTCTCCTTGTTGAAGTCCGGCAGCGTGAAGTCCGGCGCCTGCGCACCGACCTCGACCGTCATGAGTGCATCCTCCTGATCGACGTGACCTTGTCATCGCCGAACCTACACCGACCCGACCGCCGTGGGCACCGATGGCGAGCATCGGCGCCCACGGGGTGGAACGCTGCGCGCAGCGACTGGCGGCGGCCGATCAGCGCCGGGCTTTCGCCCTGCGGTAGGCCAACCTGGTGCCCATCCAGCCCTCGCCGAGGCTGACGTTCGCCGTTTGGGCGAGGTTCGCCGTCGATGCCGCCTCTGCGATGTCGGCCGGCTCGACGTAGCCCTCCCGGCCAGTCTTCGGGGTCAGCACCCAGATGACCCCATCGTCGGACAGTGGCGTCATGGCATCGAGAAGCGTGTCGGTCAGGTCGCCGTCATCTTCGCGCCACCAAAGCAGCACGACATCGACCACTTCGTCGGCATCTTCGTCGAGCAGCTCGCTTCCGCAGCGCTCCTCGATCGCGGCACGGACGTCATCATCGACGTCCTCGTCCCAGCCGAGCTCCTGGACAACCATCTCGGGCTCGATGTCGAGCCTCTCGGCGACGTCGGCTTCGCCTTTACCGGCGTCTCCCGCGGCGACCACGGTTTGCTCACTCCTCCAATGCACAGGTGCGGCGACCATCCGACGCCGCACAGCTTTCAGATCTGGCGGATAGCGAACACTGCTGACCGCCACCCGCGCAACTGCTGACGGCACGACACGCCGTAGCAAATGCGTTGAGATTCGACTGTAGACCGACGAGCAACGCGCCAACAGCCTGGTGCGCAACCTTCCGCCGCCGGTGTACGCACCAGTGGCCAAGATGGGGGAACATGAGAGTGTCGGACATCACTGTCAGACCCCTGCCAGATCCACGACGTAGTCGAGGAGTTCCCTTGTCCCCGCTCAACAACGACGACGCCGCCGTCCCCGCCCAACGGGTGCGGGTCATCCGGGACGGTCTCGCCTCCCACTTGCCGGATATCGATCCGCAGGAGACCGAGGAGTGGTTGCAGTCCTTCGACTCGGTGCTGTCGGCCACTGGGCAGCAGCGCGCCCGGTACCTGATGCTGCGACTGCTCCAGCGCGCCCGCGAGAGCGGCGTCGGTGTCCCGTCGCTGACCAGCACGGACTACGTCAACTCCATCCCCACCGAGAAGGAGCCGTGGTTCCCCGGCGACGAGGAGACCGAACGCCGCTACCGCGCCTGGATGCGGTGGAATGCCGCGATGATGGTGCACCGCGCGCAGCGACCGGGCATCGGCGTCGGCGGCCACATCTCGTCCTTCGCGTCCTCCGCCAGCCTTTACGAGGTCGGCTTCAACTGGTTCTTCCGTGGCAAGGACCACCCGGGCGGCGGTGACCACCTCTACATTCAGGGCCACGCCTCCCCCGGCATCTACGCACGCGCGTTCCTGGAGGGCCGGCTGTCCGCCGACCAGCTCGACGGGTTCCGCCAGGAGTACTCGCACGCCGGTCCGGGCGGCGGCCTGCCATCCTACCCGCACCCGCGGCTGATGCCGGGCTTCTGGGAGTTCCCCACGGTCTCCATGGGGCTGGGGCCGATGAACGCGATCTTCCAGGCGCGATTCAACCGCTACCTGCACGATCGCGGCATCAAGGACACCAGCCAGCAGCGCGTGTGGGCGTTCCTCGGCGACGGTGAGATGAATGAACCCGAATCACGCGGGCTGCTGCAGGTCGCGGCCAACGACGGGCTGGACAACCTCACCTTCGTGATCAACTGTAACCTGCAGCAGCTCGACGGACCGGTCCGTGGCAACGGCAAGATCATTCAGGAGCTGGAGTCGTTCTTCCGCGGGGCTGGCTGGAACGTGATCAAGGTGATCTGGGGCCGCGAGTGGGACGCGCTGCTGCACGCCGACCGCGACGGCGCCCTGGTGAACCTGATGAACACCACCCCGGACGGCGACTACCAGACCTACAAGGCCAACGACGGGGCTTTCGTCCGAGAGCACTTCTTCGGCCGCGACCCGCGCACCAAGGAGATGGTCAAGCACCTCACCGACGACCAGATCTGGGGTCTGCGCCGCGGCGGCCACGACTACCGCAAGGTCTACGCGGCCTACAAGGCGGCCACCGAGCACCACGGCCAGCCGACCGTCATCCTCGCCAAGACGATCAAGGGCTACGGCCTCGGGCCGCACTTCGAGGGCCGCAACGCCACCCACCAGATGAAGAAGCTGACCCTGGACGACCTGAAGCTGTTCCGGGACAGCCTGCGGATCCCGATCAGTGACCAGGAGCTCGACCCCTACCTGCCGCCGTACTACCACCCCGGGCAGGATTCGCCGGAGATCCAGTACCTGCACCAACGGCGCCGCCAGTTGGGCGGCTACCTGCCGGAGCGGCGGGCGAAGGCGAAGCCTCTGGTGCTTCCCGGCGACAAGGTCTACGAGGTGATCCGGCGCGGCTCCGGCAAGCAGGAGGTCGCCACCACGATGGCGTTCGTCCGGCTGATCAAGGACCTCGCCAAGGACCGCGAGATCGGGCCGCGGATCGTGCCGATCATCCCGGACGAGGCCCGCACGTTCGGCATGGACTCGATGTTCCCGTCGCAGAAGATTTACAACCCGCTCGGCCAGCTCTACACGCCGGTGGACTACCAGCTGATGCTGGCCTACCGGGAGAGCGAGCAGGGCCAGATCCTGCACGAGGGCATCAACGAAGCCGGGTCGACCTCGTCGTTCACCGCGGCGGGCACCAGCTACGCCACGCATGGCGAGCCGATGATCCCCGTCTACATCTTCTACTCGATGTTCGGCTTCCAGCGCACCGGCGACAGCTTCTGGGCCGCGGCGGACCAGATGGCCCGCGGGTTCGTGCTCGGCGCGACCGCCGGGCGGACCACGCTGACCGGTGAGGGCCTGCAGCACGCCGACGGCCACTCGCAGCTACTCGCCGCGACGAACCCGGCCGTGGTCGCCTACGACCCGGCGTGGGCATTCGAGGTGGCGCACATCGTCAAGGACGGCCTGCGGCGGATGTTCGGCGAGGACGCCGAGAACGTCTTCTACTACCTGACCGTCTATAACGAGCCTTACCAGCAGCCAGCCGAACCGGAGGACCTGGACGTCGAGGGGCTGCTGCGCGGCCTATACCGGTACCAGGCCGCGCCGGGCGATTCCGGACCGCGAGCGCAAATCCTCTCCTCGGGCGTGATCATGCCGCTGGCCTTGAAGGCTCAGCAGATGCTGGCCGAGGAGTGGGGCGTGCGGGCCGACGTGTGGTCAGCGACGTCCTGGTCGCAGCTGCGGCGCGAAGCGGAGACCGCCGATCGGCACAACCTGCTGCACCCGGAGGCCGAGCCGCAGGTGCCGCACGTGACTCGGGTGCTGTCGCAGGCCGACGGCCCGGTGGTCGCGGTCAGCGACTGGATGCGTGCGGTACCGGACCTGATCCGGCCGTGGGTGCCCGGCGACATGATCAGCCTCGGCGCCGACGGGTTCGGGTTCTCCGACACCCGACCGGCCGCGCGGCGGGTGTTCCTGGTCGACGCGGAGTCCACAGTGGTCGCGACGCTGGCCGCGCTGGCCCGCACCGGCCAGGTGGACAAGTCCAAGGTGGTCGAGGCGACCCGCCGCTACCGCCTGGACGACGTCAAGGCCGCCGGCCCGCAGACCTCGGACCCCGGCGTGGCCTGATAAGTCGGGACACGAAGGGCACCTCGGACGACCCAGCCGGTCCGAGGTGCTCTTCACCTCCCCTTGCCGCTGGGGGTCAGCTTCCGGCCGGGACGCTTTCTCGGGTGCGCTGCAAGCGCGCCGTGCGGTTCCAGCTCCACCAGCCATGGATGACCAGTGCCGCGAAGACCACGTAGATCGCCGCGCTGAAGTACAGCCCCGAAGCGATCTGAAGCGGCACGCCGACCGCGTCGACGGCCAGCCAGACCAGCCAGAACTCGACCAGTCCCCGACCCTGCGCCCAGAACGCGACCAGGGTGCCGATGAAGATGTAGGCGTCCGGCCACGGGGCCCACGAGGCGTCCAGCGCGGACAGCAGCAGTGCGAACGCGGCGGTGCCCAACGTCAGCGCGGCGATCAGCACGAGCCGTTCCAGGACCCGGGCCTTGCGCACCACCACGCCGTAAACCGGATCGCTGCGCCGGTTCCAGGCCCACCAGCCGTAGACGGAAATCAGCAGGATCATCACCTGCCGGATGGCCAGCCCGCCCAGGTGAGCGGAGGCGTAGACGGCGAAGAGCAGCACCGTCGCGGTCACCTGCACCGGCCAGGTCGCCAGGGTTCTGCGTTGCGCGAGGAAAACCACGGCGAGCGCGCACAGCTGCCCGACCAGTTCGGCCCAGGAGATTTTCTGGCCCAGCACCGTGAATCCGTTGCCGAGCACCCATTCCGCGATTGTCTGCACACCCGCTCCTCTCACCGGCTGCGAGCGCACCGGGGGTGGGGTATACGCGGGTAACCGACGCCGACGACCGCCGACGACCGACCGCGGCCGCCCGTGCGCTGCCTCTTATCCGGACTTTCACCGTCGGTTCCGGAATTCCACCGGATCGGCCGACACCTCCGCGGGGAGACGCCAGTTCGCGGACTTTCACCGCCGGTTCGGATTTTCACCGAGCCCCGGAGCGCACGACTTCGTTCGATCTGCTCAACATCGTGCGCCCGCGGGTCTGTTCCGGGTCCGGCACGTGGTTTGGATCACAGCATCGATCCGCCCAGGCTCGCGCGGAAATCCGGTTGCGCCCGGGCCCGCGCACCGATGATCGTTGCCCCTGTGGCGGCACCTCTCGACGCTCTGGAAGCTACCCCGCCGGCATGAGTCGGCCGCTCCTGCTGTTGGTGCTGGCCTGCGGAGCGGCCGTGGGGCCCGCAGGCGATCAGCCCGCTGATCGCCTGCGGAAGGCACGTGCCGCCGGAATCGGCCGCGCTGGCGGTGACCGTGGCGCAGTTGGGCTGCGCGGTCGGGATCTTCCTGCTGGTACCGCTCGGCGACCGGCTCCCGTACGCCCGTTGCTCGTCGCCTCCTCGGGCTACCGGGCTGGCCCTGCTCGCCGCCAGCACGGCGGTCACGCTGCCACCTTGCGCGAGGGTCTTCGTGCGGCCCACATGACGTGCGCGTTCCACTGCGGCAGCTCCGGTTCCTGGCTCGGCGTGCGTGCCTAGTCACGATTCAGTGGCTGGCCGTCTCGGTGCTCTTGACGTTGCTGGCGGGGCTTGCGTTGTCCCGCCACCACATCCACCTGCGACGCGCCGTCGCCGCCTGTTCGCCGTGAGTGACAACGGGATTTCGGCGCAACAGACCGGGATGGCCGATCGAACACGCGTGCCCCCATCGGTAGACTCGCTCGGCAGCACTGCCAGAGGGAGGCACGCCGGATGAACGACACCGACCGCGCCATCCTCGTTTTCGAGCTGGAGCACTGGCACTACCAGGGCAACAAGGAACGGGTCATCCAGGAACGCTTCGGCTTCTCCCCGAACCGCTACTACCAGCGGCTGAACCGCCTGCTGGATGAACCCGAAGCGCTGCAGCAGCAACCGGCCCTGGTCAAGCGCCTCCAGAACCGGCGCGACCAACGGGCCCAGCGCCGCACCGCCAGGGATCGCTGACGCGCGGAGCGTCGGCCGAATTGGCGATGCCGACGCTTTGAGCCTCTTGGTACAGCACCGTTTGCTCAACCCAAGACCCGTGAGTGGTTTTGAGCGTTGTAGAGACTGTTTCCAAACTCGTTCTGCGTAGCGGTGCGGGTAGCGGACCCTCCGACGCCGCCTGGACTCCGGGATCCCCGACCTGTGGATGACTAGGTGGGCTAATCGGCTGGCGCTGCTTCAAAGATAAAAGCCCGCCCTACCGCATCCCGGACAACCGCTTCCGAAAAAGCTCTGTAGCACAAATCATCATTGGTCTTTTGAAGCGGCGCTGGCTCCTACGACTGGGGGCGTTGGGCGTACTGCTCGGGGGTGGGCTGGCGGGCTTGTTGTATGCGGACCAGCTCCGCCAGCAACGGCGCCGCCTGATCCGGCGGCAGGGCCTGGAACGCCCCCCTAATCGCGTCCGCGTTGGGGCCCGGCCCCTGCGCGGGAACGGTCGGCTGCTGCTTCGCCACCACCTCGTTGACCAGGTCGACGAGCATCGCGACGATCGTGCGCGGGCCGATCTCGGTCTGCCAGCCCTGGATCTCGCCCTTCGGCCCGCGGGGGCCGAGCAGTTCGTGTTCCAGGCGCCGCAGAATCGCGTCCTGCTCTGGAGTCATCACGTCCTCCTGGTCCTTCTTCCCGAGTTCGGCGCGGAACCGGTCCATGTCCACGTGACCGGGGTCGATCTTGCCGGTGACGCTGGTCTCCTTGTGGCCGCGCGCGGCGTCCATCGGACGCCCGAGGTGGTTGAGCACCGCGGTGGTCGCCTTCAGCGCCGCCCGGTACTGCTCCGGGCTGGGCCCCTGGTCCACGCCCTGGTAGTCCCATTCGAACCCGACGTAGAGGGTGTTTCCGTCGCCCTCCGGGTTCGGCCCGGACGCCTTCGCCTTCCCGGCGTGGTTGGCCCGCCCTGCGGCGATCATGTGCACGACGCCGTCGAAGCCGATCACCGCGTGGCACAGCGGTCCCGCCAGGTCGGGTCGGCCGTCGATGCACAACTGCACGCTCGGCGCGGGGTTCTCGTAGGACGCTGGGGTCGCGGTGTGGTGCTCCAGCACGCCTACCGGTGCGGGCTGCGGTCCCGACGTCGCGGCCCGGTCCCGCCAACCGTCGGTCTCGACCACGGTCAACCCGGCCGCGCGCAACACGTCCGCTAGCCAGACGAGAGGCAAAGCCACTTCTGATCACTCTCCCGGCTTGATCCGTTCACTCATGGTGTCGTGATCGCACGCGCGCGACCACGGCCAAGTGCGTGAAAAAGAGGCGGGACCCGCCCATCGGGTGAGTCCCAACCACCAGTTGGTGCGACACGCGATCACGCGTTACCGCCGGCACCGGCGTCGCCGGTCTCTGGCCTCGCGCCGTTCTCGCTGCCCTTCGAATCGGCGGCGGACAGGGCCTCGGCGTTGTTCAGCCACCGGCTCCAGCGCTGCCGCATCGGCCGGATCAGACCGCCGCCGACCCCGGCGACGAGGAATATGGCCATTTTCGGGACGAACGTCTCGACCGCGGCCCGGGTTCCGGTCAGTCCCCGTTGGAGGGCTCTCACTTTTCCTCCTCGAAAAACAAAAGCGAATTCGCGTCCGCCGGAGATCGTTTCGGGCAAATGGATTAACGGCAACCGCGACAGGCTCCCCGAAAGAGCGATTCTTTCCCCTCGTTTGGGTATCTGAGCGAGGACATGGCCACCGCCACCGCTGTCTTCGCGACGCGTCGCTTCCCGAGGCCGATCAGGTTGAGATCAGCCACGGCGCCGAATGACTGCTGCACTTCGAGACCTGACAGTCGGTTGATCGTCACCGAGGGCACCCAGCCGTCGGGACCTCCAGCGTCCCGGCTGCGGATCAGCCAGGATGAAAAGGCTCAAATCAACCGCGGTGATGATCACGTCTTTGCGATGATCGTCGAACTGCCGATCCGCTGGAGCGCCGGTGCGCTGTGAGCCTGCCCGCACAGGACGGCCGCTGCCCGTCGGGACTGATCGGCGGCGTGCGATTCTTGGGGCATGAGTACCGAACGCGCAGGTGAGCGGGATACCGGTACGCAGCGGCAGGTCTCCGCGGCCACCCTTCGCCGACTGGAACGGGGCACCGGCGGGCTGGCCAGCGCCAGCGTCAGCGAGATGGAACAGCGCCTTCCGTGGTTCCGGCGGCTGCCCGCCGACCAACGGGCGAGCGTGCTGCTGGTCACCCAGACGGGGGCCAACAACTTCGTTGCGTGGCTGCAGGACCCGACCGAGGCGATCCGGCTGACCGCCGAAGCGTTCCGCACCGCGCCCCGGGACCTGTCCAGGTGGGTCAGCCTGCGGCAGACCCTGGAGCTGGTCCGGGTCGCCATCGACGTGTTCGAACGGCAGCTGCCCGAACTGGCCGCCGAGGTACCCGACCGCACCCTCCTGACCGAATCGATCCTGCGCTACACGCGTGAGATCTCGTTCGCGGCAGCCACTTCGTACGCCGCTGCTGCGGAGGCCCGCGGTGCGTGGGACGCGCGGCTGGAAGCACTCGTCGTCGACGGCATCGTTCGCGGCGACGCCGAGGAGTCACTGCTCTCCCGCGCCGCCGCGCTCGGCTGGGAACCGTCGTCGGAGGCAACCGTGCTGGTCGGCAACGCACCTTCGGACGACCCACCGACCATCATCTACCAGGTGCGCAGCCGGGCGGCGCGGCTCGGCTGCCCGGTGCTGCTCGGCGTGCAAGGCACCCGGCTCGTGGTGGTCTTCGGCGGGCCAGGCGACGCTCGCACCAACGATGAGGCGGCCAAGCGGCTGTCCGAAGCTTTCGACGAAGGCCCCGTCGTGGCCGGGCCGACCGTGCCAAGCCTCGCCGAGGCGCACCGGTCAGCCGGCGATGCGATGTCCGCGTTGCGGGCCGTGGTGGCGTGGCCGACCGCGCCGCGCCCGGTGCTCTCCTGCGACCTGCTGCCGGAACGTGCGCTGGCCGGCGACCCGGAAGCCGAACGGCAGCTGGTCGAGCGGATCGTGCTGCCGCTGGTGGACGCTGGCGGCGCGCTGATGGAGACCGTCGACACCTACCTGGAGGTTGGGGGTGTGCTGGAGAACTGCGCGCGGCAGCTCTACGTGCACCCGAACACCGTGCGGTACCGGCTGCGCAGAGTGGCGGAACTCACCGGCCACACACCGTCCAACGCCCGCGACGCCCACGTCCTCCGGATCGGGCTCGCGGTGGGTCGGCTCGCCAAGTCCCGAGGCCTGTGGTGACCACACCGATCACTTGCCGCAGCAGGCATTTACCGATGTTCACGGCTCAGTCACCAACCGGGCACGTCCGACAACGATTCAGGGCCAGCGCCTGGCCAACTGCTCGCTTGTAGACACTCCACAACTTTGCAGGCCGGACTTCGTCAATTCCGTCATCACGTCGATCTGCCCTGGACGTGTTCAGTAGCAAGAGTGATCGCGCTTCTAGCCCCCGGACAGGGGTCGCAGACCCCAGGGATGCTCAACCCGTGGCTCGAACTGGACGGTGCCGCCGAACGCGTCGGCGCCTGGTCCGAGCTGACCGGCCTCGACCTGCACCGCTTCGGCACGACCGCCGACGCGGACGAGATCAAGGACACCGCGGTCACCCAGCCGCTGGTGGTGGCGCTGTCGCTGATCGCGGCAGACGAACTGCGCCGCCGGGTGACGATCCCGGACGGCACCCCGGTCGCCGGGCACTCCGTCGGTGAGCTGACCGCCGCCGCCATCGCGGGCACCCTGACCTTCGACGACGCCGTTTCACTGGCCGCCGTGCGCGGCCGGGAGATGGCCGCCGCCTGCGCGCTGGAGCCGACCGGCATGGCCGCCGTGCTCGGCGGCGAGGCGGACGACGTGGTCACCCACCTCGAACAGCTCGGCCTGGACCCGGCCAACCGCAACGGCGCCGGCCAGATCGTGGCCGCCGGGCGGGTGCCCGCGCTCGAACAGCTCGCCGCCGAACCGCCGGTCGGTGCCCGCGTACTCCCGCTGCCGGTGGCCGGCGCCTTCCACACCCGCTTCATGGCCCCCGCTCGGGAAACCCTGGCCCAGCATGCGGAGAAGGTGACCGCGATCGACGCCGCCCTGCCGCTGCTGTCCAACGCCGACGGCGCGGTCGTCACGGACGCCGCCGAGATCGTGCAGCGGCTCGTCGCCCAGGTCACCAGCCCGGTGCGCTGGGACACATGCATGGCGGCGCTGGCCGAACTCGGTGTCGAGGCGGTCGTGGAGTTCCCGCCCGCCGGCACTCTCAGCGGTTTGGTGCGCCGCGAGCTCAAGGGCGTCAAGACCGTCGCTCTGAAGACCCCTGCCGACCTGGACAAGGTCGCCGACCTGCTCGGGAGCGACGCGTGACGCGACCCCGCATTGCCCAGAACCCCATCCCGGCCGGCACCAAGTTGCTCGGCTTCGGCAGCGCGCAGGGCAACCGGATCGTCACCAACGACGACCTGGCCAAGATCGTCGACACCAACGACGAGTGGATCCGGCAGCGCGTCGGCATCATCCACCGTCGGTTCGGCGACGACGACCAGAGCGTGGTCAACATGGCCGTCGAGGCCGGTGCGAAAGCGGTCGCCGACGCGGGCCTGACACCGTCCGATGTGGATCAGGTAATCGTCGCCACCTGCACCATGCAGGGCGGCATCCCTAACGCAGCGGCCCAGGTCGCCGACCAGATCGGCATCAAAGCCAAGGGCGCCTATGACCTCAACGCCGCTTGCGCCGGGTTCGTTTACGCGCTGTCCACCGCCTCGGACGCGGTGCGCGCCGGTACGGCCCGCAACGTGCTGGTGATCGGCTCCGAGCGGTTCCAGGAATGGCTGGACTGGGAGGACCGCGGGAACTGCATCATCTTCGCCGATGGCGCCGGTGCCACAGTGGTCGGTCCGGCCGAGGAACCGGAGCTCGGGCCGGGCGTGCTAGGCAGCGCGGGCGACCTGGTGGACACCATCTATCTGCGCGACGGCAAGTACATCTACCAGGAAGGCCAGTCGGTCTTCCGGTGGGCGACCACGCAGATCGCCCCGGTGGCAGTTCGCGCGGTCGAGGCCGCCGGCCTCCAGATGTCCGATGTGGACGTGCTGGTGCCGCACCAGGCGAACCTGCGGATCGTCGAGGCCATCGCCAAGAAGCTGCAGTCCCAGGGTGCCCGTGACGACCTCGTGCTCGCGCGTGACATCGTCTACTCCGGCAACACGTCGTCGGCGTCCATCCCGCTGGCCATCGACCACATGCGGGCGGCGGGGGAGATCCCCAGCGGTGCCGTGATGCTGCTCGTAGGCTTCGGCGCCGGGCTGTCCTACTCGGCTCAGGTCGCAATCTGCCCCTGAGACCACTCGGAAACTACCGCGGGTCCACCGAGCCGCGGTGCGAAACGCAAAAACCAGGAAGGAACTACCTGTGTCGAACGAGGAAATCACCACCGGTCTCGCCGCCATCGTCGAGGAGGTCGCCGGTGTCGACGCCGCCGACGTGACCGTCGACAAGTCCTTCGTCGACGACCTGGACATCGACTCGCTGTCCATGGTGGAGATCGCCGTGCAGGCGGAGGACAAGTTCGGGGTCAAGATCCCGGACGACGAGCTGGCCAACCTCAAGACCGTCGGTGATGCGGTTGACTACATCACCAAGAACGCATGACAACGGATGTCGTGATCACCGGGCTGGGCGCGACGACACCGCTGGGCGGTGACGTCGCGTCCACCTGGGACGGATTCGTCAACGGTGCCTCCGGCGTTCGCCGGTTGGAAGCCGAGTGGGTAGACCGGCTCGGACTCCCGACCAAGATCGGCGCCACGCTGGCGGTGGACCCGAGCGAGGTGCTGCCCCGCGTTCAGCTGCGTCGGATGGACCGTTGCGAGGCGATCGCCGTGATCGCCGCCCGCGAGGCCTGGGCCGACGCCGGTTTCGAGCTGCCCACCGACGACAACGAGCCGGTCGACCCGGACAGGCTGGGTGTGTCGCTGGGCACCGGCATCGGCGGACCGGTCACGCTGCTGCAGCAGAACGACCTGCTACAGCAGGGCGGGCTGCGCAAGGTTTCGCCACTGACCGTGCCGATGCTGATGCCCAACGGACCGGCCGCGATGGTCAGCCTGGACGTGCGGGCCCGCGCCGGCGTGCACTCCCCCGCGTCGGCCTGCGCCTCGGGCGCCGAGGGTCTGGCCAAGGGCTTCGACATGATCCAGCAGGGGCATGCGGACGTAGTGGTGGCCGGTGGCGCGGAGGCCTGCATCCACCCGATCACCATCGCCGGTTTCGTCCAGGCCCGGACTCTGAGCACCCGCAACGACGAGCCGGAGCGCGCCTCGCGCCCGTTCGACGTCGACCGCGACGGGTTCGTGATGGGCGAAGGCGCCGGCGTGGTCGTCCTGGAGAGCGCGGAGCACGCCAAGGCGCGCGGCGCTCGGGTCTACGGCCGGCTGGCAGGTGTGGGCATCACCTCCGACGCCTACCACATCACCGGTAGTCCGCCGGACGGCCGGGGCCAGGTCGCCGCGATACGCAAGGCGCTGCAGACCGCGGGCCTGCAGCCTTCGGACATCGGGCACGTCAACGCGCACGCAACGTCCACTGCGGTCGGCGATTTGGGCGAGGCGAACTCGGTGCGCAAAGCGATCGGCGACGGCGCGGTGGTCACCGCGCCGAAGGGATCGCTGGGCCACCTGGTCGGTGGGGCCGGTGCGGTGGAGAGCATCATCACGATCCTCTCGCTGCGGCACGGCATCATCCCGGCCACCCGGAACCTGGAAACGATCGACCCGAAGGTCGAGCTCGACGTGGTGGCCGACAAACCGCGGCACGTCGAGCAGACAGCAGCGATCAACAATGCCTTCGGCTTCGGTGGGCACAACGTCGCGCTCGCCTTCGCCAGGGCATGACCGTTCCCGAAAGGACGGGCTGAGCCGTTGTTCAGCCCGTCCTTTCGCGCTCTGCGGTACGGCGAAACCGCAGGCGGTCGGTCGCCCGTCAGCGATGCCGAACCCCGTCGCCCGGCGGCCGTCTAACACCGACTCCCGGAGAAGCAGCGCTGGCCGCCCGGTCCGGCGTGTCCAGGGCAGGATTGGCCCGGCGGTTCACCGAGCTGGTCGGCAAGCCCCCGATGAAATACCTGAGCGGCTGGCGACTCGCGCTGGCGGCCGACCTGCTGCGGGAGACCGACGCGACGATCGTCTCGCTGCCCCGCAAGATCGGCTACGGCAGCGCTTTCGCTCTCAGCAACGCCTTCAAGCGACACTTCGAGGTCAGCCCGCAGCAGTACCACCTCGCGGCCACGAGTGATCGCTGATCACTGGTTGCAGTAGTCGAGCAGGGCGCTGTTGGGCAGCTTGCTGGTGTCCAGCCGGAAGCTCCTGCCAGCATCGTCCAACACCAGCGGGTACACCACGTTCCATGCCACGCACGTCGCCTTGAGTTGCGGTGGCGCATCTTCCAGGCCCTGCGTGCTCATGAAGGTCAGCATCACCAGCAGCGAGCCATCCGCGCCCTGGTCGATGCGGTGCACCGTCCACCCGAAGTCGTGCGTGGTGTCGTAGCTGTCGAACCACTTGTCCTTGGGCAGCTCCCGCCACTTCTCGGGGACCACTGTGGACTTCCACCGATCGTAGTTCCGCTCGTTGATGGAGCTGAAGTGGAGGTCCAGCAGGGACTGCACGCCCGTCAGATCGGGGCTCGCCGCGGCATCTGGGGTGTAGACGATGCCGATCGGGGACTTGACCGAATCGGCCAACTGCGAGCCCTGGGAGTTCTGCTGGCTGAGCGTGCGCGGGTAGACGTTTTCGGCCAGCAGCACCCCACCGCCCGCCGCACCTAGCAGCACGACGCTCGCCAGCGGAAGACCCCATTTGAACCAGGAACGCACGGCCTCAGCCTTTCACACCGAGATCGCTCGCGAGCGGTGGTTCCGGCAAGAACTGGAATCACCCTCGCGATGCGCGCGTCAGCCCACCCGGTGCAGCCAGGTCACCGGAGCGCCGTCGCCGGCGCGGCGGAACGGTTCGAGGGCGTCGTCCCAGGCGGCACCGAGCAACTGGTCCACGCGGTGGCCGAAGGCCTCGGGGCCCTTGGCGTTGGCCGCGAGCGTCCGCAGCTGGTCCTCGCTGACCATGATGTCGCCGTTGGCGCTGGTGCAGGCCCGCCACAAGCCCAGCCCGGGCGCATGGCAGAACCGCTGCCCGTCGACCCCGGGACTGGGGTCTTCGGTGACTTCGAAGCGCAGCATCGGCCACGCGCGCAGCGCGGTGACCAAGCGCGCTCCGGTACCCGGCTCGCCGGTCCAGTTGCACTCCGCGCGGAGTTGCCCTGGGGCTGCCGGTTGTGCCGTCCAGCGGAGTTCTGTCCGAATGCCGAGTGCGCCAGAGATCGCCCACTCGACGTGCGGGCAGACCGCAGACGGCGACGAATGGACGTAGACCACACCAGATGTGCGGCCACGGTCGCTGCCACGGGTGCTCACTGCTGACCTCCGCTGTTCGACGAGGGACGTCTTCCCCTACGACCTCGCGTACTTGGCGATCAACAGGTGCGGCGCCATTCTGCATTGTGGATGGAGCGGTCCGCCACCAGAACGTCGTCATCCGTCTCGCGCCCGCGAGCGACCTGCACCGCCCGCCCCGGCCCGGCACCGACTGCGCCGAGTAGCGGTAACCGCAGATCCGGGCGTTGCTACGGGCTTTCCGGGTCGCTCGAAAGCACCAGTGCACGACTGGCCGAAGAGTGGTGGACACCACTCGATCGGACGAAAGTCGGAACTCGCGACAATACTTGGTCTCCCCGACTAACGTCCCAGGCCGAACAGCGGGCGATCGTCGGGCGCGCGCGATGTCCGCCGGATCTTGGAGGTCGTCATGCGACTGGTGCGGCTCGGTGCGGAAGCGACACAGGTGGGCGCCGACATCCGGGCGGCCATCTCCGCATGGGGCACCGGTTGCTCGGTGCTCGGCGGGGTCGCTGCCTTCGGCTGCCGCCCGCCCGGCAGCCCGCGCCCGCTGGACGCGGTGATCGTGCTGCCCCGCGGGGTGGTCGTGGTGCTCGGGCTCGATCTCCCCGGGCCCGCGCTGAAGGTCGACGCGCCGCTGCAGACCCCGTGGACGGTCGACGGCTGGCCGCTGGTGCGCGCCGAGGGCGCGGTCAATCCGGGGCTGGAGGGGCTCGAATCGGCGGCCGCGCTGGCGCGCAGCCTGCAGTCGCGCGGGCTGGAACCGTTGCCGGTGGCCGCGATCGTGGTGGTCGGCCCGTACGCCGGTCAGGTAACGCAGCCCACCACCGACCTGCACCGCGGGGTGCGGGTGGTTTCCCCGAGCACGACCAGTATCCTCGCCGCCGCCCGCGAGCTGGCCACCTACCAACGACCGTGCCCCGTTGAAGCCGCCCGGCAGCTGCTGCGGGTGCTCGACGGGAATTGCGACCTCGGCCCCGCCGAACTGGCCGGCGAGGGCTTCCCGGAATCAGGTACCGTGGATCTGGCCACAGCGGACACCATGCTGATCCCGAAGTACACCGACCAGCCTGCGGCAGCGGCGGCGCGGCGATTCGCCCCGCGCGACACTCTGATCGCGGTATCGGCGGCGGCGCTGGTGCTGCTCTGCGGCATTATCGGGATGTGGTTGACGCTCGGCAAACCCGCCGCTAGCCCGCCGCGGACCCCGCCTATCCAGCGAACCGACGGCATCGAGTTCGCACAGATGGTGACCGCTCGCGACACCTCGTGCGCCCAGCACTCGTTCGGCGATGTTCAGCGCTGGTTCGAGCAGCGGCCGTGCCGGAGTCTGACCCGCGCGGTGTTCGACACCCAGGTTTCGGGGCGGCCGGCCGCCGTATCGGTGGTCATCGTCGAACTGCCCGACCAAGGGGCAGCCGGCGAGCTGAGGGAACTCGCCGATACCGCAGGCACCGGTGGCGTGACAGATCTGATCGCCGAGGGCTCCGGCTGGCCGGACGGCCCCGACGGGTTCGACAACGCGGCGCAGGCTGTGCAGCAGAACGGGAACCAGGTGCGGATCGCGCAAACCGCGTGGCGGCACCGATCCTCCAGTCCGGACGACGTGGGACTCCGCGCGCTGGCCGAACGCGGCCTCCGCCTGACGCCCCAGCCCTGACGCACGGTCCGGCTTCGCCTCGATTTCCAATTGAAATGGAAGGTCTGATTTCAATAGAAATTGTGGCGGGTTGCGCGGTCACGACTGATCGGGTTCGCGAACTTCGTTCGGTTTGGTCTTTTCGGGGATCCGGGACGAGCCGTCCCGGGCCGGCGCCTGATCCGCAGAGAGGATCTTCGGGGCCCTGGTCAGGTAGGGATTTCCCAGCCGGGCGAGGAACAACGCCGGTGCGAACAGCGGAACTACGGCAGACAGCGCTGCCGCCGTCACGCCCGCGCGCAACACGTCGCGCGGCAGCAACGTGGCCCGGCGGTCGACGAAGCGGTCGCTGGTCAGCGCCGCCAGCCACAGCACTAGCACGAAGCCGGTCATGGTCGCGACCGCCAGCACGATCGCAGGTTGGTAGCCGAGCCGTTCCGCACCGAGCATGACCGAGATCCAGCCGAGCAGCGCCGGCAGCTGGCCTCGCTCGGTGGTGGCCGCCCAAAGTAGTCCACCTAGCAGCGCGAAACCGCCGCCGCTGCTCTGCCAGGTCTCGGTGAGGCGCTCAGCCCACTCGCCTCCGGTGAGCCCGAAGCGGGCGGCGAGCCGGCCCAGCACGTCCAGCGCGGTCGGTCCGTCCTCCGGCACCAGGAACTGGCCGGCGATCCATGCCAGCGTCCACAGCGAAACCCCGAACGCGAGGACCTGCTGCCACCTCGGCCGCTCCAGCGCGGCCTGGTAGAGCCGCGCCAGTTCCCGCTGTTGTGCCTGCACGTCCACCCCTGTCCTCGCCGACCGGAAAGCCGCTGCCGATCGTCCGGGCTAGGCGGCGATCACGTCCGGCATTGATCAAATCGGGGGCGTGTCCCGCTGCGGAGCATGATCGGCTTCAGAAAACCCCGGGGCCTTCCGCGCAAGCACCGTCGTCGGTGCAGGCCGGTGGGATCGGGCGGATCACCGAGCCGTCCACGAGCCACTGCCCCTTCCCCTTGGTGGACACCAGGAAGCGGCCGAGCGGATCCGTGGACAGCCGTGCCTGGCCCGCGGCCAGCGGCGGGGTCCGGAACGGCACCCCGGCGCCGATCTTGCGCCCGCTGTCCGCCGCGAACGTGGCCACCCGGGCCTGTTCGTTGCCGCAGTCCACCGGTTGCAGCGCCGCGACGTCGCGACCGGACCAGGCGATCGCCACAGGGCCGCAGGTTGCGTCCGGCACCGCATCGACGTGCCCAGCCAGCGAGGTCGCGTCCGGTGCGAGCAGCAGCACCAGTGCCTGGCGGCTGCCATGGTGCCCGGCCAGCACCGCGAGGCGGCCGTCATCGGCCAACGCCAGGTCGTCCACCCGCATTTCCGGCGGGATCGCGATCCGCTGCTGCTGGCCGCTGTGCACGACCACCACGGTGTTCCCGTCGAGGTAGGCGACGCGCCCGCCGCCCGCGGTCAGCAACCGCCCGTCGCCGACATCGCCGGGCAGCACCCGCTGCCCGCCGCGCAGCAGCACCTCGACGATCCGGCGACCGCCCGATGTGGACACCGTGGTGTAGACCCGGTCGTGGTCGGTGGCCAGGACACCTGCGTCGGCCCCGTCGACGCGGGCGACCTCTTGATTCTCCTGGCCGGACCGCACGTCGAAGGAGGCGATCACGCCGGGCGCGGGCGCGGCGAGGTAGCTGTCCGGCTGGACGCTGACCGGCTCGGGCTCCTGATGTCCGGGAATGCCCAGCAAGACCACGACGAACGCGGCCGCCGCAACGGCCACCGCGCCGACCAGGGTGAGCAGCGGGCGGCGCGGCGATCTCCGCCGGCGCGTGGCCGCCAGCAGCCGGGGCAGCGAGTCCGGCTTGGGTTCCACGTCCTCGACCAGCCGGTGCAGCTGCGCCCGCAGCAGGTCCACGTCCCGTGTGCTGTTCCCGTCGTTCAAACCCACTCCCCCAGCAGATCCGACAGTCGCGAAACCCCACGCGAGCAGTACGACTTCACCGCGCCCTGGCTGCAACCCATGATCTCGGCGGTGCGAGCCTCGCTGAGATCTGCGTAGTAGCGCAGCACCACGGCCTCCCGCTGCCGGCGCGGTAGCTTCGCCAGCGCCGCGGCCAGGACCGCGCGGTCCGCCCCGCGTCCCGTGTCGTCCGGCTGGCTGTCCTCGACGGCGAGCTTCGGCTGGTATTTCTTGGCGATCGACCGACGCCGCAGCATGGACCGGGCCCGGTTGAGCACCACCTGGCGCAGGAAGGCGAGCGCCTTGTCCGGATCGCGCAGCCGGGAGCGGGAGTCGAAGACCCGCACGTAGGCGTCCTGCACGATGTCCTCCGCAGAGGCGCGGTCGTCCACCAGCAGGATCGCGATGCGTAGCAGTTGCCGGTAGTGCTCCTGGTACAGGTCGGTCAGCTTGTTAGTCAGTTCATCCATTGCCGCCAGCCCGTCGCCCGGCCAGGCGGTCACGGGCAATGCGATCGACACCGTCACATATCTGCACGACGCCCAAGACCCCCTCCTTGGTTGCGGCCGGGTTTCACTCGTTATCAATTGGCTGCGTCCAACGGCGGCGAAGTTTACCGGCGCACCGGCCGATGATGATCTCCCGGCGGCTTCTGCGCGCCCCGGCACCCAGATGGATCACGCCCGGTCAGCCCCATGCACTACCGCCCCGCGCGACTGGTGTAAGCCGGGCCGCCTCCGGTGGGAAATATTGCCGCTGGCCGTCCGCGGCGGTAGGCCTGTGGTGCTGACGCGACGGGAGGCTGAATTGGAAGTAGCTTCGAACCTCACCTTCGAAGCGCCGAAGGGGCTCGGCCTAACGCATCGGGGCTCTTGGCGAGGCCAGTCCCCAGCGCCGCGCATCGGACACGCGCAACTCGGGGATTTCTGCCTGCCCAGGGTTCCGCCACCCGCACCGCCACCCAAACGAGTTCGGGGACATCCTTCAGGAGGATGCGATGAAGTTCGGGATTTCCACGTTCATCACCGACGAGGGGAACGGCGCGGCGGATCTGGGCCGGGCCGTCGAGGAACGCGGGTTCGACTCCCTGTTCATCGCCGAGCACACGCACATCCCGGCCAGCCGGAAGTCGCTCTACCCGGCCGGCGGCGAGCTGCCCCGGATCTACTACCGCACGCTGGACCCGTTCGTCGCGCTTGCGGCGGTCGCCGCGGTCACGCAGCGGCTGTTGGTGACCACCGGGATCGCGCTGGTCGTCGAGCGCGAGCCGATCACCACCGCCAAGGAGATCGCCAGCCTGGACCTGGTCTCCGGCGGCCGGGTGATCTTCGGCGTCGGGGCGGGCTGGAACCGCGAGGAGATGCGCAACCACGGCACCGACCCGGCGACCCGCGGCGCGCTGATGGACGAGCGGATCCGGGCGATGCGGGAGATCTGGACCAGGGACGCTGCCGAGTTCCACGGCGAGCACGTCGACTTCACCCCGATCTACTCGTGGCCGAAGCCGGTGCAGCGACCTCACCCGCCGATCTATGTCGGCGGGAAGAGCGATCGGTCGCTGGCACGGGTCGCCGAGTACGGTGGCTTCCGCGCGGCGGCACTGCGCAGAGCTGGTGGCGAAGGTGCGCGACCGAGCGGGCTGGCGGGTGCCGGTCGCGGTCTACGCGGCGCCGCGCGATCCGGCGGTCCTGGAGTCCTACGCGGCGGCCGGGGTGGACCGCACGCTGTTCTACTTGCCGACCCGCCCGCGCGATGAATCGTCACGCACGCTAGACGACCTGGCCGAACTCGCCGAAAGCCTCGGCTAAACGGGCGGTCGCGAACCTCGCCGGACGCCGGTGACCGGAATTCCGGTGTGACTTACATCCTGGTTACTTCCGGGCAATGTGCTGGACATTCGGGGACATGCGAGTCGATCCTCGTGTCTGCTGTGCCAGTCGCATCGCAGGGTACAACGGAGAAATGGGGTCCGGGGACGGTGGCTGAGATAACGGCGCCGAGCACTGGGGCGGCTCGGAAGCGCAAGATGAGTCCCAAAGAAATCGCCATCTGGGTACTGGTGGCCGTCGTCGGCGCGGTTTCGTGGGGCGTCATCGCACTGGTCCGCGGTGAGGAGATCTCCGCGGCCTGGCTGGTGTTCGCGGCGCTCGCCTCGTACGCCATCGCCTACCGCTTCTACGCGCGGTTCATCACATACAAGATCCTGAAGGTCGACGATACCCGCGCGACGCCGGCGGAGCGGCTGAACAACGGCACCGACTTCCAGCCGACCGACCGCCGGGTCCTCTTCGGCCACCACTTCGCGGCGATCGCCGGGGCGGGTCCGCTGGTGGGCCCGGTGTTGGCCGCGCAGATGGGTTATTTGCCGGGCACCATCTGGATCATCATCGGCGTCATCTTCGCCGGTGCGGTGCAGGACATGGTGGTGCTGTTCCTCTCGACCCGCCGCAACGGCCGCAGCCTCGGCCAGATGGCCCGCGAGGAGATCGGCCCGGTGGGCGGCATCGCGGCGCTGATCGCGGTGCTGGCGATCATGATCATCCTGCTGGCGGTGCTGGCGCTGGTCGTGGTCGGCGCGCTGAAGGGTTCCCCGTGGGGCACCTTCTCCATCGGCATGACGATCCCGATCGCCCTGTTCATGGGCTTCTACCTGCGCTACCTGCGTCCGGGCAAGATCGTCGAGACCTCGCTGATCGGCGTGGCGCTGCTGCTGCTGAGCATCGTCGCCGGCAGCTGGGTCGCGGACTCTTCGCTGGCCGGGATGTTCACGCTCTCCGGCAACGAGCTGACCTTCGCGCTGGTCGCCTACGGCTTCATCGCCTCGGTGCTGCCGGTGTGGATGCTGCTGGCGCCGCGCGACTACCTGAGCACCTTCATGAAGGTCGGCGTCATCGTGCTGCTGGCGGTGTCGATCCTGATCGCGATGCCGATGATGAAGACCGAAGCGATCACCGACTTCGCGCTAAACGGGCAGGGCCCGGTGTTCTCCGGCTCGCTGTTCCCGTTCGTGTTCATCACGATCGCCTGCGGTGCGCTGTCCGGCTTCCACGCGCTGGTGTCCTCGGGCACCACGCCGAAGATGCTGGAGAAGGAGTCGCAGGTCCGGGTCGTCGGCTACGGCGCGATGCTGACCGAGTCGTTCGTGGCGATCATGGCGCTGGCCGCGGCGTGCATCATCGACCCCGGCCTTTACTTCGCGATGAACATGCCGTCGGCGGCGCTCGGCAACACGCTGCAGTCGGCGTCGCAGGCGGTCGCCGGGATCGGCTTCCAGATCACACCGGACCAGCTGGCGGCGGCCGCGGCGGCTGTGGACGAGCACACGCTGGTCGGCCGCAGCGGCGGCGCACCGACCCTGGCCGTCGGGCTTTCCGAGGTGTTCTCACAGGTCATCGGTGGGGAGGAGATGAAGGCGTTCTGGTACCACTTCGCGGTGATGTTCGAGGCGTTGTTCATCCTGACCACTGTGGACGCCGGTACCCGGGTGGGCCGGTTCATGCTGCAGGACACCGTGGGCAACGTGTGGAATCGCTTCGGCGACGTCAACTGGAAGCAGGGCAACTGGATCGCCAGCGCGGTAATCGTCGGTGCCTGGGGCTACTTCCTGTGGGCCGGGGTCAACGACCCGCTGGGCGGCATCAACCAGCTTTTCCCGCTGTTCGGCATCGCAAACCAGCTGCTGGCGGCGGTGGCTCTGGCGGTGGCCACGACGATCCTGATCAAGTCCGGCCGCGCGAAGTACGCTTGGGTGACACTGGTTCCGCTGGCCTGGGACGCGGCGGTAACGCTGGTTGCGAGCTGGCAGAAGATCTCCTCCGCCGACCCGAAGATCGGCTTCTTCGCGCAGCGCGCGGCCTACCAGGCGGCGCTGGACGCCGGGCAGACCAGCAAGGGCTCGGCGCACACCGTCGAGGAGATGCAGAAGGTCGTGGTCAACTCCACTGTGGACGGTGTGCTCAGCATCCTGTTCGCGCTGCTGATCGTGATCGTGCTCGTGGACGCGGTCCGGATCTGGATCAAGGCTCTGCGCACGAGCGCACCGCTGCCGAGCACCGAGGTGCCGCACGTGGAGTCGAAGATCTGGGCCCCGTCCGGGCTGATTCCGACGGCGGAGGAGAAGCAGACCCAGAAGGAGCTGGCGGCGGCCGGGAAGGCCGAGGCCAGCACATGACCGGCACGCCGATCCTGGCCAGGCTGCGCGGGTTCGCCCACACGGCCTGGCAGATCGTGCGCGGCGTGGTGGGCGAGAACGCCTACGAACGCTACCTCGACCACCACCGCCGAAACCACCCGGACGAAGAACCGATGACGGAACGGGAGTTCTGGCGCGGCCACGTGGACCGTCAGGACGCCACCCCAGGCTCCCGCTGCTGCTGAACCACGGAGGGGGCACCTGTGACCTGGTTACGCGGTCACAGGTGCCCGTCACTCATTTCGCACACACTGATGACCGGGCCCACACCAACCGGCCCGAGATATGACTACCCCAGCTGAAGGCACGCTGGACTTCCTCCGCAGATGTCATGCTCATGCGGAGACCGCCGTCGGTACTGACGACCTCGACCCGCTCCCCAAATGCCATGCCCCAGGCGGCAATACCGCACATCCACGCGTTCGCCGTATTCCTGGAGAACTGCGAACAACCTGGGTGCCGCATCAGCAACCAGATCCTCTACGACCACAGCGAACTGTTCGGCGCTGCACATCGGAGGTTTTCCCGATGGATCAACGACGAACGTGTCGAGTGGATGCCCCGAAGACGCCTGACCGACCCCGACTAGCATCATTGCCTCCTAACAAGGCGTGCTTGACCAAGTACTGAACGTGATGCAGAGGATGCCAATCTGGACGTCCACTTTCAATATGGACGTCCAGACGTTCACTCGAACCAGCGCAAGCGTGCCCGCAACTGTGGAGGTTGACGGTGGTCCAGGAGAACGGCCTCGCTAACGCGACCGTGCGAAGGTGGCAGCTCACAGAAACGCTTCGCCGACTTCGCGAGGAAGCTGGGCTGACACATGATCAAGTCATCGCCGAACTTCGCAAAAGACACGGGAAATGGTCCCGCCCCAAACTTTCGCGCATCGAGAACCGTGAACAAGGCGTCAAGATCGCAGAGGTAGAGCAGTTGCTGGACGTCTACCAAGTAGCTGATCGGGATCTGCGAGCATGGCTCGCCGATCTGGCCAGCACCGCGCACGAGCGAGGCTGGATGGTCGATCTCCGGAAGAACCTGCCCGAGGACTTTCACGCCTTCCTCAACCTGGAAGTCGCCCTTGTCGCATCGCGGAGCTTCGAAACCCTCCTCGTCCCGGGGCTTCTGCAAACTGCCGACTACGCGCACGCCTTGATCCGTGGCATCAACCAGGACATCGCCGAAGACGAAGTCGAACGACGAGTCGCAGCGCGTCTTGCGCGGCAGCAGATCCTTCGCAGGGCCGAACCGCCGAAGCTGCATGTGATTCTCGACGAAGGGCTGCTGCAACGGCCGGTCGGAGCGCCACGGGTGATGCGCAATCAACTTCGTTTCCTCGCCGAGGCGGCAGAAGAACCAAACATCACGGTTCAAGTCTTGCCCCGGATGGTCGGCGCAAGCCCGGCATTGGAAGGACCGTTCTCCATCCTGACGCTGCCTGATCCGATTCCCGACGTGGGGTACTCAGAAGGCCCGGGTCGCGCGGTCTACATCGAGGATCGAGAACTCGTCCGAACCTACACACTCCGTTTCGGTATCCTCACCGAGCAGTCGCTGTCGCAGGTCGACTCAGTGAACAAGCTTGCCGACGCCGCTGAGAGCTACGGGTGACCTGCGGTCGAGGAGGGGGCGAGATGATCGAGCAGAGTGCGTTACGTCCTGAGAGCTGGCGCAAGAGCAGCTACTCCGGTGGTGGCGGCGTCGGCGGCGGCAACTGCGTCGAGGTCGCGTGGACAACGGACGGCCGGCTCGCTATCCGCGACAGCAAGGCCCCCAAAGTCGGTGTTCTGCTCTTCACTCGCACCCAGGCCGACTCCTTAATGCAAGGCCTCAAGAACAACAAGTTCGGTCAGTCCAACTGACTGTGCACTGGAGTGTCGGCGGCCAGTTCTGATGCCCACTCGCAGCCAATAAGCGGGAGCTATCCAGACCGCGAATGTGATGATGAGTGGCCGTGGGGATCATGGCCACCTGCGCTGCCGCTTTCGCGCTCGCATTCGCTGCCGTCCTCCTCCGGGTCGGCCGTGCCCGCGACCAGCACTCCGCGGCATGCAACGTTGCGCTGAGCGTCTCCAAGCTTTGCGCGCGAATCGACTTCAAGCGACAACGCCACCACCACGTCGAAACCTACGGTAGCCACGTACTCCGGACGTGCGCTCCAGCCCACCCCAAGACCGACGCCTCCCCGACCTCCTCCTCGACCGCGGAAGTTCCCAATGTTAGGGAAAATCAAGCATCCAGGTTGAGTTCCGCACGGCGGATCAACGGGCACCTGTCGCTGTACGTCATGGGATCGGTACTATCCGGCGTCGTTCGTCGAAGCGCTTGGGGGCACCACGGCATGACGCTGTTCAAGAACACCACCTACTCGGTCGACGACCTTGTCGGGCGGGTCGGTAAGGGCGAGATCGCGCTGCCAGACCTGCAACGCCCGTTCGTCTGGGATACCAGTAAGGTGCGCGACCTCTTCGACTCGCTGTACCGAGGCTTCCCGGTCGGCAGCCTGCACCTGTGGTAAGCCCGAGCCGAGCAGGAATCCCGTCAGATCGGCACGGATGCGAAGCAGTCCGGACCACGCTTGTTCGTGGTCGACGGCCAACAGCGCATCACATCCCTGTTCGCGGCCCTGACCGGCGTACCCGTGCTGTCCGACGACTTCGAGAATGTGCACATCCGGATCGCCTTTCGGCCCGCCGACGGGGCCTTCAGGGTGCACGACGCGACGGTGGAGAAGAATCCCGAGTTCATCCCCGACATCGCGGCGGGTTGGACTGACGGCACCTATCGGGTCATCGACGACTTCCTCACCCGGCTCCAGGAACACCGCGAACTCGACAACATCGACCGGGACAAGCTGGCCAACGCCATCGGACAGCTGCACGCCATCCGGAACTACACCTTCCACGCTGTCGAACTGTCCAGCTCGGCCGATCCGGAAGAGGTTTCGGACATCTTCGTGCGGATCAACAGCAAGGGCACCCCGCTCAACCAGTCCGACTTCATCCTCACCCTGATGTCGGTGTTCTGGGACGACGGACGGCGCGAACTGGAGAAGTTCTCACAGGAAAGCCGACAGCCCAGCATCAAAGCGAACACCTCGTTCAACTGGCATCTGCAGCCCAAGCCACCGCAGCTGCTGCGCGTGATCATCGCCGTGGCTTTTCGGCGGGCTGTGCTACGTGCGGTGTACTCGCTCCTGCGCGGGCACGACATGCGGGGCGGCAAGCTCGACTCCGCTGATCGGCAAAGCCAGTTCGCCCGCTTGCAGCAGGCGCAAGCGCAGGTCCTCGACCTGTCAAACTGGCACGAGTTCCTGCGCTGCCTGGACCACGCCGGATTCAGCAGCGTCCGGATTATCTCCAGCCAGAACACGGTCATGTACAGCTACGCGCTCTGGCTGATCGGCCGCATCGAGTATGAAGTGCCGGTCCACCAACTGCGGGAAGCGATCGCCCGCTGGTTCTTCATGGCCCAGATCACCAGCAGGTACACGGGTTCCTTCGAAAGCCGCGCGGAATCGGACCTATCCGCGATCGATGCTCTCGCGACCAAGGACGCGCAGTCGTTCCTCGACCGCTTGAACCGGACCATCGACGACACGCTCACCGGCGACTTCTGGACAATCACGCTGCCCAACGAGCTGAACACCTCGGCATCCGGATCGCCGGCACTCTACAGCTACCTCGCCGCGCTGAACGTCCTAGAAGCCGACGTGCTGCTGTCGACGAGCAAGGTGAGCAGCCACCTAAACCCGTCCGTGCTCGCCACCCGGAATGTCGAACGCCACCGGCTGTTCCCCCGCGACTATCTAGAAAACGCGCTGGGCGTAACCAGCTCCAAGCAGTACAACCAGATCGCGAACATGACGATCGTCGACTGGATCGATGACATCCGCATCTCCGACCGGGCTCCGAGCGAATTCTGGCCGGAGCAGCTGGCAGCCAAGAATATCGGCGAGAACCAGCTCCAAATGCAGTTGAGGCACCACGCATTGCCGAACGGTTGGGAACAGATGGACTTCCAGGAGTTCCTTGCCGAACGTCGCAGTCGCATGGCGAAGGTCATCCGCGAGGCGTTCTACAAGATCGGCGAGACTACCTACCAACCCACCTACCAGCCTCCGCCGCGCAGCTACCTGGAAACTCCCGCAGAATCCGCCGACAAGCGCAGCAACGAAGCGACAGACCTGTTCGGCAGCGGTGTGCTCGCGGACGGCGTCCGGTTGTACTCCGCGTCCGGCGACAAGGTGGTTACCGTCCGATCTGATGGCTCATTCGAGTTCGACGGCGAGGTCTACTCCAGCCTGGCCACGCTGACCGTCTTCGCCGGGTCCTCCCTGGACGGGCAGGACTTCTGGCAGCTGGAGACCGACAGCGGGATGGTCACTCTGCGCTGGGCACTCATCGAGCACCGACGGCAGCAGAAGAAGTCAGCGTGAACCACCGTCCAACGCCATGACGACGTACGCGGCGGTCTCTTCCAGGCGGGAGATGACCGCAGCGGCCTCCTCCGCGGATACCGGTTGCCGCCGATTTGGATCTGCCTGGTCCAAATCCGCCTGATGCACGATCTGGTTCCGTCGCTCCATGATCCGCTTGAGCCGAGCCTGCACTTCTTTGGCATCCACCTGATCGCCATGCGCATGAGCCCGCTTCGCTACCTCGGCCCAGAGCTTGACGTCGGAAACGTGCTTAAAGGCCTCCTGGATGTAGCGCGGGTTCTGGTACGACTCGTGCCCGAACTCCCGGTCCAGCATTTCCCCGAAGACCGCTTCGCGCGATTCCCCACCGTAGTGGATCCGGTCGAAGAGGTCGACGGGAATGCTCAGCTTGCGCAGTCCAGAGGGCTTCTGCCCATCCGGCTTCAGCAGCAGCGCCAAAGCCCGGTGGCGGATCTCCTCGAACACCCAGTGGTCGAGGGCAGCAACGGCCATCACCCAGGCCGCGCGATACAGGTCCGTCACGTCGAAGTCCTGGACGTCCTGCGCTTCCAAGCGACGCCCACCGTCCACCAGGCCCCGGGCGTACTTGAGGTTCTCGCACAAGCGCCGAAAGGCGTGCGTCGTCTCGTTCATCGAGCCCCCAATAATCGACTTCCGCGCCAATGATGCCGCACCCGGCATGCGCTGGTGTGTACCGGCCAGAAAGGCGTATGCGTCGTTGATGTGCAGTCTGAGTAATCGGTGGAATGGAATTCAGCTTCCTGTGGGCCGGGGTCAACGACCCGCTGGGCGGCATCAACCAGCTGTTCCCGCTGTTCGGCATCGCCAACCAGCTGCTGGCGGCGGTGGCGCTGGCGGTGGCCACGACGATCCTAATCAAGTCCGGCCGCGCGAAGTACGCGTGGGTGACACTGGTTCCGCTGGCCTGGGACGCGGCGGTGACGCTGGTCGCGAGCTGGCAGAAGATCTTCTCCGCCGACCCGAAGATCGGCTTCTTCGCGCAGCGCGCCGGACAACGAGTCCGACCAGTTCGGCTGATCGCGCGCCGCGAGTCGGTCGGCGATACGGCGTGACGGTCGCGTGACTGGGGCGATCGCGCAGTCGCCACTGCCGTAGGTCCGCCGTTTCACCGGCACACGGAACGAGTTCTCAAACAGCCGCTATCGCGCCCGAAAGCACTCCGGCTGTTACCTGCGGTTCACGACCTCAGGTTTTCGGTGGCCAGGCGGGGGGCCAGGGTTCCGAAGACCAGGGCTGCCGTTCTGTCCAGCCAGCGTTGGATCGCTCGGCGGCGGAGCAGGATGTTCGACAGCCAGCCCGAAGGCAGGCCCACCAAGGCGTCCACACAGATGCCCACCACGACGAGCAGGCCGCCCAGGGCCAGGAATTGCACCGGGATCGGCCACGCCGCCTGCGCGCTGACGAACTGCGGGACGAACGCCAGGTAGAACCTGATCACCTTGGGGTTCGATACGTTCGTCAGCACCGCCAGCGCATAGGTCCGCCGCAGCGATCTGGCCGGCGCTGCCTGCACCTCCGGTACCGCCGACGTCCGCCACGACTGGACCGCCAGATGCAGGAGGAAGACGACACCGGCGATCCGGACGACCTCCAGCGTCACGGGCACCTCCCGGAACATCGCCGTCAGCCTGAGGGCCGCGACGATCGTGTGCACCACGATGCCGCTGGCATGCCCACGGCCGCCACGACCCCGCCGCGCGGGCCCGAGGAAATTCCGTTGGCCATAATGAACATCATGTCCGGGCCGGGCACCAGCGAGATCGACGCCGCCGCGCCAATGAACGCCAACACAATTCCGAGATCCATCTCAGCGCCCGATCCACTCGCTTCGAAGCGACCAGGGCCGCGGAAGTGGAATTCGACTCAGCTCCGAAGTCCTCTCATCCGAGCTCTCGACCGGCCGCGATGCGCGGTGGGTGGGGGGCGAACGGACCGTTCGCTCCGCAGAACGAGGTGGATCTGGATGTTGTCGGCGGCCGCCCGCGCGAATGCGTCCGAGCAGAAGGCCTGGGCCAACCCGGCCAATGCGGCGACCTCCGGACTGCGCTCGGCCAGCGCCCACGCCGCAGCGTCGGCGACGGAGTAGGCCGACTCGACCTCCACGAGCAGGTCCGCGCACATGTGCTTGATGGCCTGGAAGCTGCCGATGGCGCGGCCGAACTGGAACGTCTACGGACGTAGTCCACGGCCATGTCCAGCGCCGACCGCGCCCGCCAGCCTGCTCGGCGGCGAGCATGATCTCCCCCGATTCGCCTGGTCCAGGCCACCGCGGCGGCGGTGTCGTCGGGATTCCCGCGGACTGCTCGACGATCTCGTGCGGCGACAGCAGCGGGCGCCGCCCAAGGCACCCAGGAGCGACACGGCACCCCCGCCATCGCCGCGTGCACCCACTCCGTCGCGTCGGCCCGGCGCTGAACGAGCCGGTGGAAAATCTGTTTCGCGGCGGGAGCGCCGACGGAATAATCGGTGCAATGGAGTTCAGGGGCTTCGACGCGCGGGGTTATCGCACCGTTGACGTGCGCACCGGGTACGGCGAATGGGTCGCCAACTACGAGCAGACCGTCGAGGATGTCATGGACCTCGCGCTGCTGGACCGGCTCCAGGAGCCGTCGTGGGCGGCCGTCACCCGGGCCGCCGACCTCGGCTGCGGGACCGGCCGGACCGGGCAGTGGTTGCGGGGCAAGGGAGTTCCGGCGATCGACGGGGTGGACCTCACCCCGGAGATGCTCGCCGTAGCGCAGCGCCGCGGCGCCCACGACCGGCTGGTGGAGGCAGACGTCGCGGCCACCGGCCTGGCGGACTCGACCTACGACCTGGTGATCTCCTCGCTGATCGACGAGCACCTCGACGACCTGAACCCGCTGTACCGGGAGGCGTGGCGGCTGGCCGCGCCGACGGCCGCGTTCGTCCTGGTGACGTTCCACCCGCACTTCATTATGACCTCGGGCATGCCCACCCACTACACCAACAGCGCCGGCGAATCGGTGGCCATCACCACCAATGTGCACCTAATCAGCGACCACGTCGCGGCGGCGCTGGCGGCAGGCTGGCGACTGGCGGAGCTGCACGAGGGCGTGATCGATGACGCGTGGGTCGCGGTGAAACCGAAGTGGGAGCGCTTCCGCAACCACCCGATCTCCGCCGCGTACGTCTGGCGCAAGGACGGCTGACCCTTCGGTGGCGGGGAGTGCTTTTGGGGCGCTACGACGGCGCTATATCACGCTATATCACCGAAAAGCCTCACCGGCCCTCGGTCCGAACTGAACCCGGACCTTCGCCCATGCCTCTCGGCGCCCGGTCGACGGGTGTTGTGGCCACGAGTCGGGTGTGAACGCCGAACAGCTCGCGAACGTCCTCGGCGCGGTGACCCTGGTGATCGGCGCCGGGCTGACCGCCGCCCCGCGGCTGGTCGCGAAGGCGCTCGGATAAGGCGATCACGCAGGTTTCGTCCGCACCATCGGGATCATCGACCTGGCGATCACCCTAGCGTCCTGCGCGACCGACCGCGCTGGCCGTGGATGGCCGGGCGGGCGGCGCTCAACCTGGTGATCGCCAACCACTTCCGGACCCGCCGCTTCCCGGCGGGCATGACCGGCATGGCCGTGCTCACGGTCGTCGACGGCGGTCTGGCCGCAGTCACCAAAGCCCGCCAGCAGCGACCCGGATCGGGCGACACCGGGAATGCCTGCCCGACCACCTCCGTTGGCCAGTGACATGACCGCAACCCTCGGCAAGCTCGGCATTTGGCGGATTTCCACGGCACTCGACCCCAAACTGGCGATCGAGGTCGAGAAACTTGGATACGGCACGATCTGGATCGGCGGCTCGCCGCCAGCGGACCTGGCGCTGGCGGAACGGCTGCTGGACGCCACTGACTCGATCACGGTCGCCACCGGGATCGTGAACATCTGGAACTCCGCCCCGCAGGCCGTCGCCGCGTCGTATCATCGCATCGCCGCGAAGCACCCGGACCGGTTCGTCCTCGGCATCGGAGCCGGGCACCGCGAGATGACGGACACCTACACCAAGCCGTACCAGGCGCTGGTCGACTACCTCGACCAGCTGGACGCAGCCGGGGTGCCGAAGACCGACCGGGTGCTCGCCGCGCTCGGCCCGAGGGTGCTCAAGCTCGCCGCCGACCGGGCCGCAGGAGCGCACCCGTACCTGACGGTTCCCGCGCACACGAGGCAGGCCAGGGAGATTTTGGGCGACGCACCACTGCTCGCCCCGGAGCAGAAGGTCGTGGTCGAAACCGACCAGAACCGGGCCCGCGCCACCGGTCGCGCCTCGGTGGGAATGTACCTGAACCTGAGCAACTACACCCGCAACCTGCGCCGCTTCGACTTCACCGACGACGACCTCGCGCCACCCGGCAGCGACCGCCTGATCGACGCCGTGGCCCTGCACGGCACCACGGTCGAGATCGCCGAAGGCATCAACGCGCACCTGGATGCGGGCGCGAACCACGTGAGCATCCAAGCCCTCGGCGACGACCCGCTGGCGTCCTACCGCGCACTCGCCGAAGCGCTCCGCTGACACCGGGCCTCAACCCGGGACGCATCGGGTTTCTCCCCGATGCGCGGTTGAAAACACAGCCGGAGGACTCTTCCGCGTCCTGAGTAGACGATCGAGGGAGCCTTGCGTGAAGACGTCCTGGTCGAGCTCGCCGTGGACGTTCTTCGCGCCGGTCTTCGTCCTCGGCGCCCCGTTCACGCTCCTCGGCGAGCTCTCCGACATGCGGCTTCCGGCGAATATGCCGTTGAGCGCCCTGCAGCTCGTCGTCCCACTGGTAGCGGCGGTGCTCCTCGTCCGCCTCCACGACGGCAGCGGCGGGGCGCGCAGGCTGCTCCGAAGCGCTTTCGACGCTTCGAGAATCAAGCTGGCCTGGTACGCGCCGATCCTGCTCCTCATGCCCATGGTCACGTTGGTGTCGTACTGGCTGATGCGCTTCGCCGGGGAGCCGCTCCCCGAACCGCACATCTCGTTTTCGGCGGTGCTGGTCTACTTCGCGCTCTACTTCGTCGCGGGCGTCACCGAAGAAGTGGACTGGACCGGCTACGCCACCGGCCCGATGCAGCAGCGGTGGGGCTCCCTCGGGGCAGCGTGATCACCGCAACCGTGTGGGCGGCGTGGCACTTCCTGCCGTACCTTCAGCTGCACGAACCGAGTTGCACGATCTGGCAATGCGCTTTCACGATCATCCCCAGCGTGATCATCGTTTGGCTCCACAACAACACGGGGAACAGCGCGTTCGCGGCGGTCCTGTTCCACGCCATGATGAATGTGACCTACTCGGTGTCGACCGGCGGCTGGTCCTACGGCCCTGCAGCCACCAGCCTGGTCATGCTGATCGTGGCGACTGCGGCCATTGTCATGTGGCGACCGAAAACCTTTTCCCACTACAGGTTCTCACGGGCGGTCCGGTGACGGAAAGCAACGCAGCCACCCCGTCGAGCACGCGTTACAGGCCGAACTCGCACCACTCATCCAGAGGCGCTGGTGCTGGCCAGGGTCACCAGCGGCAGTCAGCGAGCAGGCGCGGTCGCCACGTTCGGTCTGAACACCGGGACACTGCTGCACGCGGTAGCCGCGGCAGCGGGATTGTCGGGGTGCTGGCGACTTCTGCGGCCGCGTTCACGGCGGTAAAGTTCGCGTGAGCGGTTTACCTGGTGTGGCTGGGAATTGCGGTCGCGGTGTTCTTCCTTGCCTTCCTCCCCCAGTTCGTCCACCCCGAGTACGGTTGGGTATACGGGCAATTCATGATGCTGGGTGCGCTGCTCACGACGCTGTCGGTGCTGTGGGACTACGCCTTGAGCATCACGGCCGCGGCAATGTCGAAGAAGCTCGCGGGCAACGCCCGGTTCGCCCGGTGGCGCCAACGGATCACGGCGACGGTCCTCATCGGCCTCCGAAACCGTCTGGCCGTAACCGAACAACGCTGACCGCGTCACGGGTCGGTCTGCTCGACCTCGTGCAGCCTGCGCTGCAGATGCGCACGTTCGGTTTCGGTACCGGCCAGTTTCAGCGCCTCCCGGTACGCCGCTGCGGCCTCGGCGAACCGGCCGAGCCGTTGCAGCAGGTCGGCCCGTGCCATCGGGTAGGGGTGGTGGGCTCGCAGCCGCGGTTCGTCGGCCAACTCGTCGAGCAGCGCCAAGCCCGCTTCCGGGCCATCGCGCAACGCGACTGCCGCCGCCCGGTTCAACGTGACGATCGGCGAAGGCGTGAGCGCGAGCAGCACGTCGTAGAGCGCCACGATCTGCGGCCAGTCGGTGGTGGCGACGTCCGCTGCCTCGTCGTGCAGGGCGGCGATCGCGGCCTGCACCCCGTACGCGCCGGGTGCGCCGCCAACCAGCGCGACGGGCACTAGGCCACGGCCCTCCTCGATCATCGTGCGATCCCAACGGTCCCGATCCTGCTCGTCAAGCAGGACCAGTTCGCCGTCTGGCCCGGTCCGGGCGTCCCGGCGGGCGTGGATCAGCAGCATCAGCGCGAGCAACCCGGCCACCTCCCGCTCGGCAGGCAGCAGCCGACGCAGAATCCGGGCCAGCCGAATCGCATCCGCGGCCAGATCGAGCCGCTGCAACTGCGGACCCGAGCTGGCCGCATACCCCTCGGTGAAGATCGAGTACAGCACCTGGAGGACGCCCGGCAGCCGCTCCGGCAACTCCTCGGCACCTGGCACCCGGAACGGGATCCTGGCCTCGCGGATCTTCTTCTTCGCCCGCACGATCCGCTTGGCCATCGTCTCCGCTGGAACGAGGAAAGCCCGCGCGACCTCTGCCGTCGTCAACCCCGCGAGGTACCGCAGTGTCAAAGCCCCGCGGTCCTCGGCCGCAAGCGCCGGGTGGGCGCAGGTGAAGAACAGCTGCAACCGCTCATCCGCCAGATCACCGCCCACGTCCGCCGCGGCGACGGGTTCTGCCCGCTCCGCTTCCACCTGCAGGATGGCCAACCGCGCGGCGAACGTCTGGTCGCGCCGCAGCCGATCGACCGCTTTGCGCCGCGCGGTGGTCATCAGCCACGCACCAGGCTTGGGCGGAACGCCGTGCACCGGCCAGTTGGCCAGCGCCGCCTCGATGGCCTCGGACGTGACCTCCTCGGCCAGGTCGAGATCGCCGAAGCGGCGGACCAGGGCCGCCAGCAGCAGACCGCGTTCCTCGCGGAACACCGCCTCCACCACCGGCATTGCGGCCCTGGCGGCCGGTTCGTCCCGCACGTCAGGCCCCGAAGTCGGCGACCGGCCGCACCACGACGGACCCGTCGCCCCGCGCGCCGGGGCAACGCGCGGCCCAGTCCAGCGCCGCGTCGAGGTTGGGCACGTCGATGACGTAGAAACCGCCGAGGATCTCGCGGGTCTCGGCGAACGGTCCGTCCGTCACGGTCGGCCGACCGTCCTCGTCGACCCGCACGGCCGTGGCGGTGACCAGGTCCGCCAGGGACTCGCTGGATACCAGGATCCCCGCTTCCTGCACCTCCTTGTCGAACGCCATCCAGTCCTCGACGTTGCACTCGGCGGCCCCGCCGTTCGCGCCAACCGCACCGGCGTTGATCAGCAGCATGTACTTCATGATCCGACTCCCTCGGCGTCCGTTGTTGAAGTGCGGCAGCGTCGCCGCACGACACAACCACGAATGGGGAACCCCCGCATGGACACCCCGGACAAAAATTCTTCCCCGTCCCTGCACGCGGATGACCCACACGGCCCTGACCAGGAACAATCCGAGTTCTTCAGTGCGGGCGCGCCTCAGTTCGCTCTGCCAAGTGCTCAGTCGGGGTGTCGAGGACGGCTAGGAAGGCCTTCGCCGCGGGTGTCAGGCCGACGTGGTTCCAGACCAGGTGCTCGACGCGGGCCGGCGCGTCGGACACGGGGATGGTGCGCACGCCGGCGAGTTGGGGGACGTAGGTGGACGGGAGCATGGCGATGCCCAGGCCCTCACGGATGAGCTTCGCCATGAGGTCGGGAGCCTGCACTTCGAAGGCGACATCGCGGTCGAGGCCCGCCGCCGCGAACGCCTGGTCGGATTGGGCACGGCCGACCGTTCCGGCCGTGAAATCCACGAACACCTCGGACGAAATCCGGCGAAGGTCGACCTCTGGTTCCTCCGCGAGGGGATGCCCGGGCGCCACCACGGCGACGAGCCTGTCTCGGGCGAGTTCACGGCCGGCGACACCGCGGGGCCGAGCCGTGGTCGGCAACCCGAGGCAGGCGACATCGATGGCTCCTTCCCTGACCTGCTCGACGAGGTTCTCGCTGCCGCCAACGCGCAGGCCGATGCGCACGTGCGGGTACAGGCTGCGGAAGTCGCGCAGTGCGGCCGGGATGTCCACCGCGGCGACCGTGGGGATCACGCCAACGGTGAGCCGCCCGCGCACCTCGCCGAGGGCCGCCGCGGCCTCGGCGGCCGCGCGCTCCGCAGCGTCCAGACATTGGCGGGCGGCGGGGAGAAATGCTGCACCGGCAGCTGTGAGCCGGACCCGGCGACTGTTGCGCTCGAAGAGCTTGCCGCCGAGTTCCCGTTCCAGGCGCGCGATCTGGTGGCTGAGCGCGGACTGGACGACCAGGCACCGCTCGGCGGCGCGGGTAAAGCTGCTCGTCTCCGCGACCGCGACGACGTAGCGCATCTGCTGGAGCTCCATCCATCCATCGTGCATCGAGATGGATCAGTTGACAAACATGTGTTGGACTCATTGATACAGGTCGGATCAGACTTGGATCGTGAGGAACCAGACGATCTCCGGCAACGGGAGCACTGCAGCCCGCACCGCGCTGACGGCGCTCGCGCCCATGGTGTGGGGCACGACCTATGTGGCCACCACCGAACTGCTCCCCCCAGGACATCCCATGTCCGCGGGGCTTCTGCGTGCGTTACCCGCGGGGCTGATCACGTTGGTGATCACGCGGACCTTGCCGAGCGGGACGTGGTGGGCGAAGGCAGCGGTGCTCGGCGGGCTGAACATCGGGATGTTCTTCCCGCTGCTTTTCGTGGCGGCCGAAAGCCTGCCGGGAGGCGTTGCCGCCACGCTGGCTGCCGCCCAGCCACTCATCGTGACAGTCCTGGCAGTGACCGTCCTCGGCGAGCACCCTTCGGCTTGGCGCTTCGCCTGGGGGTTGGTAGGTGTCGTGGGCGTCGGCCTGGTGGTGATCGGGCCGGATGCGGCGTTCGGCGTCCCCGGGATCCTGGCTGGCCTGGCGGGCGCGGCATCGATGGCGCTGGGTGTGACGCTCACCAAACGGTGGGGTCGTCCTGCGGAAGCCAGTCCCACCGCGTTCGCCGGCTGGCAACTCACCGCCGGCGGCCTGTTCCTCTTGCCCGTCACGTTCCTGTTCGAGGGGCCACCGCCCGCGATCGACGGGACGGCCGCACTCGGCTACCTCTGGCTGGGCCTGGTCGGCGGCTTGGCCGCCTACGTCATGTGGTTCCGCGGCATCACCACGTTGCCGGTCACCTCGGTCGCCCTCCTCGGCCTGTTTTCGCCGATGGTCGCGGCGCTCCTCGGAGTCGTCCTGCTCGGCCAGACGCTCGGCCCGATCCAACTGCTCGGCTTCGCGCTCTCACTCGCCGCAATCGCCGCAGGCCAGTTCTCCCCGCGAGCCCGCCCCCCACTTCCGAACCTCACCGCGCAAAGGACTGCTCGATGAAAATCGCGTGATCGGAGCCACCTGCATGGTCGGCTCGCGCGTCACCGGAGAAGCCGCTGCCCGAGGGCATGAAGAGTGGAACACAAAGAGCCGCCCGCCTGTATTTCCGGGACGGCTCTTTTCGTATGCTTAAAGAGCTTGGCCATTGCCCGACACGATGTCGGGATGATTTATATAGCGCTGCACCGAAGCTGCTACGCAAAAACCGAAACTCACTCAGCCACACGATGTTCTTGACGCGTTGCCGTGGCTGCGGCCTCGGCGGCGTCCCACTGCTGCCGGTAGCTACGCAGCTTCGGCAACCGATCTTGCACACCCCACGCAGCCCGCGCAGCAACGGTCTCCACTATGCCCCCATGCTCGATCACAGGTTCATGGAGGTCCTGAACCACGTCGGCGATACTGGCCGCCTGAACCGCTGGAGCCCAACGCGCAAGCAGATCCATCAACCTCGGCAAGCCGATGACCTTCAGGTACTCCGACGCTTGCTCCTGATTGCTGACCTCAATGAGGTACTCGCTGCGGCCGTCCTGGTCTCGTTGCCAGGTGAGCAGATTCAGGCTCGCCCACTCCCCAGCACCGAGCCTGAGAAATGGCTTCCAACCTTGCGACTCCAGATAGTCCCCGGCATCAGTAACGTCGGAGGCACCGCCGAACACGTCGTATGGCTCCCACTTGCCGTCAGCGGAGAGCTGCAAATCCCTAGGTGAGGTCACGGCGGTCACAGTACGACACGAGCACGGCTCGTCACTTCTTAAACCCCATCAGGGTGCCCTTTGGGTCAGGGGTCGAGTGCCCGGACGAGCAGATCTACGGTGCATTCGTCGAGTCGTAGGTTGAACCTGCCGCGCGGCATACCGCTTTCCCCACGCCGGCACATCGATCGCCCCGGACAGCCAGTCCGGTGCCGCGACCGCGAGAGCCTCCAGCAACGCCCGTACCGACTCGCCCGCCAGCTCCAAGCGGTTGAGATTGCGCACCGCCGCCACCACGTGGGTGGAATCGGTGCGCTGCTTCCCGCCAGCGGCCACCAATCCCTTGTCCTGCAACACCTTCAGCGCCAGATCCAGGGCACGTTCCTCCAAACCATGGGCGACCAGCCGGGTGCGGAACTCACTCAAGATCGAAGCGTCAAACCCCGGATCGTCCAGCTCCATGCCCAGCGCGTACTTCCAGTCCATGCCGAACCGGACCCGGTGTGCCGCACCCCGATCGGTCAGGTTCTCCGCCATCTGTAACACCGTGACCAGCCCCAACCGTCCTGGTGACCACCCCGGCTTTCCCCGCGCCCCGAACGCCTCGGTGAACTCCGCATCGCTGAACAGCTCACCCAACTCGTCACGGACCCGCATCGCCAACGGGTACTCGCCCGTGCCCGCCGCCGCCCGAGCTGCCGGTGGCGACGAAATGAGCACGCTGTGCGAGCACTGGGGCAAGGTCGAGCGTGCGGCCGCCCTGCCGCCTTGCTGGTCACTGAGAGCGTGTACCCGGTGACCAGGTCCAGGCCTTGGTCAATTGCCGCAGCTCGATGCCTGGGCGCCTGACTTCGTGATCATTACTACACGTGAGGACCAGCATGAACGTAGATTTCGGTGACGTGCCAACGTGGGTCGCCGCTGCGGTGACCCTCGGAGCCGCCGGCGTCGCCGTCTGGCAGGCCGTATCAGCTCGACGGCAAGCCCAGTCGGCCAGAGAGCAGGTGCTGTCGGCCAGACAACAGGCCGAGGCGGCCAAGGAGCAGGTAAAGATCATGCAGGACGATCGGCATGACCCGCGAACGCCGAAGTTCACACTGGTCGAGGCCGTGGACGCCAATGACGAGCATGGGTTCCGTGCCACCAAGCTCGTCATCCTCATGAACGAGGGACCACCCCTTGGACCGGTCGGCGTCAGCGTCCAGGGCGCCTACATGGATTATGTCTGGGACCCGCACAGCCCTTATGGCCCTACCTCGGGTCACAGCCCCGAGGTAGGGCTCTACATGCGACCGGGCCACACAAACACGATCTACGTGGCCTCCGAGGACGGGCACGTCGGCAGCGCCGGCATAGTCCAGTTGACCTGTGCTGAGCACGGCGGCGACCACGACACGTGGACTGTAGATCTGGGGTTCGAAGTGGCTAGCGCCGCCCGAATCGCGCCGGAGGCGTTGGTAGTCCCTGATAGCACCGTGCAAAGTAGTTTCCAGTAGCGGCACCAACACACCGACCAGGTAAGTGTCGGGCTGGTCGTATCACCACCTGCCGTTGGCGGCTCGGTACGCTGCTCGGCATGGCGTGCTGATCTCGAGGCCCGGGTGGCCGCCCTGGAGGCCCGCATTGGCGAGTTGTCCGCTGAGGCGCAGGCAGCGCGTGAGGACGCGGCCGCAGCGCGGCACCTAGCTGCTGCCAATGATCGTGGCGTGGCCGAAATTCATCGCGAACTGCGCGATTTCCGGCAGACCACGTCTGCCAGTTTCAACGCTCACCGCGAGGATCTGGCCGACTTGCGGTCGAATCTGGTCGGTCTTCGTTCCGAGGTGCGCGGAAGTTCGATCAGCTGGCCGCCGGTCAGGAGCAGATCACGAGCTTGCTTACCCAGCTGATCGACCAGGGAAGCGGCAACGCCGAGTAACCGCCGTGTTGCAGAGGTGGTTGACCGGACCTATCGAACTTCCCCATCAAAACGCACTGACCTCGCTGGTCGAGACGTTCGTTTCGTAGCAACTCGCTTACTCAATGTGATTTTGCGCTGGCATACTCCTTCCCCACGGGGAAGCGTCGAGGGGCAAGTGCCGGCAGCATCCTGCAGCCGACGAACTCGCCGACGAAATCCAGGACGCTGTTCGCCGCTGGTGGCAGATCATCGACCGCGCCCCTGATCGCATGTACGCGGGTCCCTGCTCCGCAGTCATCGAAGGCGTCGAATGCACCGAGCAGCTGTACGCCAACTCGAAGAGGGCGACCGTGTCTTGCCGAACCTGCGGCAGCGTCTGGTGGCTTTGGGACCGCAGGCCCTCAACGGGCGGACTACATGCCCACTGCCCCGCCCTCGCGATGCAGCTACTCGGGATGCCAAGAGCTGACAACGAACGGCAGATGCGATCAGCACACCCGGAAACCGTGGGCAACGAGGAGCCAGCATCAACCACGGGGCAAGCTCGCCCGCAAGGACATCGCCTTCAAGCGAGCCCACCTGCGATTGGAACCTCGATGCAGGGGATGCGGGACGGATGCGGTCGAGGTCGGCCACATCCTGCCGTTGAGCCGAGGCGGCGCGATGTTCGACCACGCCAACGCGCAATCACTGTGCACCGAGCGCCACGCCGTCAAAACGCGGGCTGAGAACGCCACTCGCAACCGATCACGGGTGCGCCGGGATTAGTTCGGCATGTCAACGTGGTTGGGCCCGGAAGAACTCGCGGACCGGAACCAGCAGGCCGACAAGCGAGAGCACGATGAAAACCACCTGATGGACATGGTCCTCCCCTGGCGGCAACTGGCCGACCAGGTGCACTACCCAGAACACCGGGTAGAACCACAGCGACCACCAAGCCCACCGCTGTCGGCGTCGGAAGGGCACCAACGCGAGCGATCCCCCGAACAGGCCTACCCCGATGGAAGCCAGCCCGTCCGCGCGATACAACAGAGCGTCTCCTGCTGGCGGCGCAACCATCACGACCACACCGAAGCCCAAGATCCCCAGGCTGATCGCGGCCAGGCAGATCCACCCGACCCGCACTGCGATGCTCTCGCGCTGCATCCGGTGAACCTATCGCCGAACGCAGAAGCTGAGAAGCTCCGAGAACGCCGAGCGACAGAGGAAACGACGATGAGCACAGAGGAAGCCGAGCACGCCGACATCACCGCCACCGGCGTGCGAATCAACGGCAAGCCGTTCCCCTACTACATCGACCAGCGCGGCCCGAGCGCCGAATCGATCGGCGGTGGGTTCCACATCGTCAACATTCCCGTACTCGTCACCGGCACCATGAACATCAGCCCAGACGCCGCCAAGAAGCGTGCGGAATACCTGCTGAACGGAACCGAGTGGCGACCCGGGACGAGTTCGGCAGCGGGCTTCCACAGGGGTAGGGGGGCCAGATCACGGCAGCCAGCCGCCCGGGAGGGCGCCGCCGGAGGCTTCCTTTTCGCGTCTCAGAAACTTCGATCAGGGGGCTTCTGGCTAGCGTCAGCTGAGTTCACGGACTGCAAGCGCGCAAGGGATGGCTCGGTCAAGGATTTGACAACTCTGCCTTGCCCGAATCAGTAAGATCACCCTCGTGATCATCGACTGGGGAAACGTGCCGTCCTGGATTTCGGCGATAGGTGCACTCGCAGCTTTCGGCACTGCGGCCTAGGCAGGAACATCGGCATGGAAGCAGGTCAAGTATTCGGCTGACCAACAGCGCCACAGGGACGAGCGCGACGAGCAAGGACAGGCATCGAAGGTTGCGACCTGGATTACCGCCGGCAGAGACAAGAAAGGAAGACTGCAAATATACGCCCGATCGTATTGAAGAGGTGATCTTGTTGTTTTCTTTGTCGCTTGCGGAGAGTTCGCCACCCTTGGGTTTCTTGCGTGGAGTGATCAAATGAGTTCCCTGGTACGCGGGGTCCGCAATAGTCGGGGTGTCCGCGAGAAGATCTTCCCAGTCGCACTCGGTGAACGCTTTGCGATCATGCATGGAGCCATGCATGATCGCGGATATTCCCAACAAGCCGGCATTAATATCTGCCGCGACCTGGATGTTGAGCCCTGCACGGCGGCGCTTGCCGGAGTAGTTGTCCTTGTGGCCAGCACGGTTGCCGGTTGGGACTTCAGTGCCGTCGACCAGGACGAGCCGGCTGCGAAGGACTTCCTTGAGGCCTGGAACATGAAGACACAACGCCTCTCCGATCAGCGGTAGTATGCTTCGGTAGACCCTCGATACGGTCGGCTGGCTTACTCCGAACAAATCGCCCACGGCCGCCTGGTTCAAGTTCTGCCGGACATATACCAGGGCGAGAACGACCGCGCAGTAAAGCCCTATAGTCGGAGGCCATACGGTTTCTTTACGACACTGGATGATCTGCCGAATCCGGGCAACAAAAAAATTCTACACGAACACCTTACGGCGAAGGCAGACCGCATCTACCAGGACCGTACCAGGATCGGCTGTCCGGACACTGGGAACCATCAAACAATGACCATGAGACAGCTCATGCGGTTGCTATCGCCAAAACAAGGAGCATTATTCTGGCGGTTTGAATACCGGGCAATAGGGCAACGGCCCCGACCTAGTACGGCAGCAGCCATTTGGTTTTTGACCTGCGGGAACGTGTGGTTGGGGGCTGCATTCGATGTAGGGCAGCCGCCTGTTAATCATGTGTTT
>NZ_JBSFLZ010000045.1:0-44939 GCF_053599315.1 Saccharopolyspora sp. NPDC000995 | reverse complement strand
CGTCATGCCGTGGAATGCGGAATCAACCGGCTCAAGCGGAACCGGGCCGTGGCCACCCGGTACGACAAACTCGCTGTCCGTTACGAGGCCACGGTGGTCATCGCGTCTATCAACGAGTGGCTCTGACATCTGAAACAGACCCTAGATCTTAAGGCCGAGCCACGCCGTGAAATTCGCGATACTGTCTGACTTCCGCCGCTCGGTGAGCGCGATAGCTCGCGCAGTCTCGTGCACCTGCGGGTGATAGCGCGTCTGCTGCGGAGCCACCCGTCGGGCTGCGTTCAACGCCTTGAGTGCCTTAGAGTGCTCGCCGGAAAGAACCCAGGCGCGCGCCACGTCTTGCCAGTGGTGACCGGCTCGCGTCGAGTGCACATCCGCTGGAATCCGCAATGCCGAGCCATCGCGAGCCGCACGCCCAGGGTCTCCGACCTCTAGTGAGACCGCGACATCATGTATTTCTACGTTGCCAGGGCCGAAACTCGTGTCATAGGCGGAGGGTGTACGACCGATCTTCGCGCCGATCGCCCGAGCTTCGACGATGTGCTCACGTGCCCTGCTTTCATTGTTGTTACGCGCACACAGAATCGCGCCACGCAGGTGTGCGGAGCCCCGGACCGCGAGAATTGACTCAGTATCCGGCCCTTGATCCAACAGGTTAAGTGACCGATCGACCAAAGATTCGCCTACGTCATACGCAGCGTAGGACAGCAAGAGCAGAGAACGATAATTCGCCGCACGAGCCAGCAAATCCAGGGCACCAGCGTTCTCTGCGGCGGTCTCCATTCGATCGACAGCCTGAGTCGCCAGTGTCATCCAGCCGAAGCCGTACACCATCAGCCCAATGTTCGCGAACGCTTGCGCCAGCAGTCGGAGCGCTTCTTCGCGGTCCTCGCCCGAGGTGGCGCTTTCTTCCATCCCGCGAATCTGCCGGAGCAAGATAGGTGTGCGCGCAATCGCTTGACGTGCTTTGTCGTCCTGCCGCATTTGGCGCACGAGTTCTAGTTCATTGCGGATCTCGTCAACGGGCCCCGGCTCTACCGCCTGGATGTAAGCTCCCTCAGCGAACAATGTTCTTAGTTCTGCAAGTCCAGGAACGCCGCCATCGTCATCAAGGATGATCACGATACGGCTGCCCATAGAGTTCTTGGATCTCGATATTTAGCGCTTTGGCGACCGCTGCCACGAAGGCGGGCGACGCCGGTTCGCGGCCTTGCTCGACTGCCCGGACCATGCTGGTGCTGTAGCTGGCTCGTTGGGCCAGTGCGTGTTGATCGAGGCCCGCAACCTTGCGTGCCATCGCTACGCGTTCGCCGATCGTCAAGCCCGATGCAGCGGGGGCATGTTGGCCTCCTGACCTGTGGAACTACGGCAGCAACAGCGTACGTCCCCGTGATCGTCGCACGACACCGCTAGCGCTCACTGTCACTTCCCTGTCACTCCACGCACACGAACCCCTCTAGTTTCGTAACCACGCGAACGCTAAAAGTAACCACTTTCGAGCGGAAGGATCACGGTGCGGCTGGTACCTGGGGAGACGGTCTCTAGTGGTCAAGTGCTGTCCGGGCCCGAGATTCAGCCGGCGGTGACCCAGCCGTGACCGCCTCAGCCTGGACGTGGGTGGACTGGACGGGAGTTCGTCACTACCGCACCGACGCCCAGACCACCCGGTGCGGGCGTGTGATCGCACTTCCCGATGCCGGTACCGCGAGCCCGGGGACTGCTGGCGGTGCTGGCCGCGCGATCACCTTGTGTTCCAACCAAGACCCTCCGACCCGCCCCTGTGAGGCTGCGATGCCGCGTCGAACGTTCACGCCCGACTACGCCACCACGTGGCGGTGCTCCGCCAAACGATCCTGTTCACCGGCCCGGACCCCGCAGTGGTCGGCCAACACGAGCACGACGCCCACGGCCCCGCATGGATGGTCGCCGACCAGGACCTACAGCAGCCCACCGCCGGCGCGGTGAGCCAGCAGTGAGCTCCCTGTCTTTCCGGACGCTGATCAGCCTGAACAACATCGCCCACACCATCCAGAGCGGAGCGACCCGCGCCCTGTGCGGTGTTCCCCTCACCAGCTTGTTCCCACAACACCCGCAGCGTCCCGCGCCAACGCAGTGCTCGTCCTGCCCAGCGAAACTCGCGCGACTGCGAAGAAAGGCGGACGCCCGATGACCGCCACCACCATGATCGGACTTCCGATTCGCACCCCACACGTAGCCGTGCTCCACGAACTTGCTTCCTCCCCGGTTGATTACCGTCAGCGGTTGCGCTGGTAGTTGGAACGTGCCGATGAGGCAGCCGACCGTGGTCGTCAGCGCCGCGCCCGGACGCTGAGCGTGGTCGACCCGGAGGATGATCCTCGGAACCTACTCGGCAAGCTCTGATCGTCGGCGATCCTGTGGGGCATATGCGACCGCCCCGGCACCGTGGGGTGTCGGGGCGGTACGCAACGCTTCGTTACTGGTTGGCCTACTCGGCGTTCTTACGCTGCCACCGCAACAGCGCATCGTCGGCATCCTCGGCGACGAGTCCGATGTCATCGTTCTCCGCGAGCGCTTCAAGCACCGGGAGCGCTTCCGTCGCGTGGTTGCGGTCCACCAAGTATGTAGCTGCCGCGCAGCGGACCGCCGGAGTCTGGTCCTCGGCGAGTAGCGGCAACAGCACCTCGCCTGTGGTGCCTTGCTGGTCCCACGCGGCAACCTGCGCATTCGCGGCGTCGGTGTGCTTGTCCGCCTCTTGGGTGGTGCCGTTCCGGATGGCGGACCAGTGTGCCGACACGGCTTGCCGGAACCGTTCCTGAGCTTCACTGATCGGGCTGTGTTCGGTCATCTTGATCCTCGCCTCGTAGCGCCCGTCTGACGGCTCGCATACCACGCCGGTATTGGTGGTCCCATGGCGTGCCGTTCAGGCTATCGCGTCGTGTGCTATCCCCGCCGAGAGGCTTGCTTGCGTAGAACCTGGTGATCCTGCGATGCACCTCAACCGGCAGGAAGATCAAATTGTCCGTGGTGTTGATCCTCTCGGCGGAGAAACCGCTGCGATGATCCTTGCTCTGCGACTGCTCAACGATGTGATGCAGCTCGTGTCCCGGTCGTCTCCCGAGTGCCCGCTTCGCAGCGGTGAACGACGGGAAGCTCCGGACTCCGCCCTCCTCCTCTGCGACGGTCTTCGGCGTCACCTGTTCCGGTTTGGCCGATGCCGGTGCGGACGGCGGCGTGGGGTTGCCGCCGCTGCTTGGCGGGCCGCCTGCGCCGCCTCCCTGCTGATGCTCGGCGACCTCTGTGATCTTCGTGCGGAGTGCGACGAGAGCCCGGATCACGTCCGTGGTCGCTGTGACGACCTGTTGCGTCTGCCCGATGATGTCGGACTCCGCCCCGGTGATCTCCGCGAGCTGATCGCGAACCCGCTCGATCTCGTCGCACAGGTTGCCCGCCGCCTGCACCGGCACAGCATCGGCGACCGTGGTCAACTGCTGGGCACGGTCGCCGATCGCCTCGCCGGTCATCCTTGCGCGTGGTAGGTCGCCTTCTCCACGATCATCAGACGCAGTTGCTCAAGACCGGCCGTGAGCTGGCTGATCTCATTGGACACCGCGCCGATCTGGCCGTGCAGCTCTTGAGCGCTCGATGTGTCACCGAGAATGCCCGCGACCTGCTGCTGAATCCCCTCAAGCTGCCCCTGTAGCTCCTGTGCGCCGTGCACCGGAACCTGCTCGGACAGAGCCTGTAACTGCATTGCCTGCTCTGCAATGGACACACGAATTCCCTTCGTTGTGAATGGGTTTGGGACCCGGTCAGGGAGTGCGGGCGGGCACCACTCCCTGACCGGCATGAAGCGCGACGGCTGCTGGGGGCCTACCGTCCCGCTGGGATGGAAACCGGCCAGGTGGACAGGGTTCGGGGATTACCGCCGCCCACCTGACCGGGGTCTGACATGCCGCATCCGCTCGCCGCGCAATCGTGCGTGAGCACGTACTCGCGGAGGTTTTCCTCGACGCACTCCTGACACGCACGAGCGCACGACGTCGGATTCGGCGGGCCGATCGTCAGCCCGCACCGCGTCTCGTTGCGTGATCCTGGACGCCGTTCGTGCACGGTTCCGGCATGGTCGGTCCAGGTATCGGACACGGTTTTTGCCTTGTGCGCCAAGGGATTGATGCCAGAAAGAAGATCACCCGCCATACCTGAAACGTATGGCGGGTGATCAGGAGTGAGGTAGGACGCGGTGTCCTACTGCACGATCGGACTAGCGGACTCCGAGTCGCTGCGCGAGTCCACGGAAGCGGGTTGCGCGGGAAACCGGGGTGTGCAGCAGATCCCGCGTCACCGACTTGATCAGATTTTGGTGCTTGGCCCAGTCCGGAGCCATCTGTTCAGCGGTCACCACGAGGTTCGCCGCCTGGTCATGCTGGCCAAGTCGCGTGTGTGCGAGCGCCCGGTCCGTGAGGTGCCGGGCGCGGGACGCCAGCGGCAACGCGGCGGCCTCGTTCGGCATCGTCCGGGCCGCCTTCAGCGCGTGCCCGTACTCGCCGGTCTGCACGCCCACGTCGACGGTCTGCATCGCGACCTGAGAAGGGCCGAACGCCGTCTGGTAGTCGTCGCGGTCGCATCCCATCCGGTCGGCAACCTCCGCGCTCTCGGAGACGAGATCACGGGCGCGACTGCCGTTCTTGGCGCGGGCGGCAGCGGTCGCGGCGGTGAGCACGAGGGAGCCATACGCGGACAGGTCAGGCAGGCTCACGTCTCCGTGTGGCGCGATCGTCTCGGCGGTCCGCACCGCCAGCGCTTCGGACTCGGCGTAGCGGCCGGAGACGAGCAACTGCCAGGACACCGACCCGCGCAGGGTCGCGGCGAGCAGCGGATCATTGCTCTGGTCGGCAGCGTCGACCGCTTGGCGGACCGCCAGGAACGCGGCGTCGGACTGGCGCAGGTGCACGAGCGCGCATCCGGCGACCCAGTACCCCCGCGCCAGGAGTTCCGCCGCCTGCGGTCGCTGTGCGCCGTCGCTTGCCTCGAATGTGGCTCGCAGCGAGTGCAACGCGGGCGGCAACAACGCGGTGAGCTGGTCATACTTGCCCGCCCAGTACGTACCCCATAAGTACGTGAGGGTCCGCGTCGCCTCCCGGTGCGGCATCGGCTCGACCGCGACGGCCGACCCGCCGAGCAGGTCATCGACACCGCTCACGGCGAACCGGAGAGCAGTAACCCCTTCCGCCTGGTCGTGCTCCGGCAGCGACGCCCGCCCCATGAGGTCAGCGAGGGTGACGTCAAGTGCGCGGGCGAGGCGGTGCAGGCTGGCGACGCTTGCCGTGTTCCTCGTGCCCTGTTCCAGCTTGCGCACGAGGTCGACGGACACTCCGGCTCGCGGAGTCGTGTCCTCTTCGCGAGACCCCCGGCCCGTCGACCGGGGGCGTCCCTCCGCGAAGAGGTGCCCCCAGGCTAGCGAGATCCCGATCAGGTGACGAGTAAGTGGGCGCACGGATGGAGGAGCGTTGCGCCCCGCACGACTGGTGATCACTCGGCTGGTGGCTATCCGGCATATACGCGAACCGCAAGGATCGGCGCCCCGTCGCACCGTGTGAGGGGCCACCGCCCGACGAGGGGCCGGGCGGTTGCCCCTCGCCGGGATGGACGTGGGGCAAACCGTGATCAACGGCGTGGGGCAAACGTGGGCCGAAAACCGTTCCACTACGCACAAACAGCAGCTCAGCAACGTCTATACTGCGTAGGACCAAAGCACTGGTCACACCACCCGTGACCAGAGTTTTCCCAGGTCAGCGCCAAGCCGCGTAGAAAAGGGCACTTTCGTCCGAAACCACCGGACACAGTTCTCCCCAGCCACGGCCGAAAGCGGAATCCTTGATGCTGGCAACGCCGTCGGATTCCTGCTCTACACCAGCGATTTCAGATTTGTCATGCGGTCGTCGAACAGCTCTCACCCGCCCGTGGACAGTCAGATCAGTTTCCTCTTGCTGGCTTCGTAGACGGCTTCGGCGCGGGTGGCGGCTGCGAGCTTGCGCATGATGTTGCGCACGTGGAACTTGACCGTGGTTTCCGAGATGAACAGCTTGCTCCCGATGTCGCGGTTGCTCAGGCCGCGCGCCAGTTCTCGGAGCACGTTGAGTTCCCGTTCGGTGAGCGGGGGCTCGCTCGTCGGTGCGTTCATCGACTGCACCATGGCCGCAGCGGATCGCGAGTCGAACGAGCTCTCCCGACGCGCCACCGCTCGAATCGAACGGACCAGCTCCGTGGTGTCCACGTCCTTGACGACGTAACCGCGGGCACCGCGGTGGATCGCGTCGACCACCAGGCCGCCGTCCAAGAACGTCGTGAGGATCAGCACGCCTAGATCCGGGTGCTGCCGGGTGAGCTCCCCGCACAGGGCCAGGCCCTCCATGTTGTCCCCAGTAGACAACTTGAGGTCCAGCAACACGATGTTCGGCCGCGTCCGCTCGACGACCGCAAGCGCCTCCGTCGCCGTGGCCGCCTCCCCCACGACCTGCAGGTCGTCCTCGCGTTCCAGGACCGACCGCAGGCCGTGCCGGACGATCGCGTGGTCGTCGACCAGCACGATCCGAACGTGTTCCGGCGCACCAGTCGATTTGTCGCGCTGCATCGGGACTTCCTTCCAGGTCCTGGTCACATCGTCACCTCCGAAGACGTCGGCGACGGCAGCGGAACGCGCAATTGCAACGAGATTCCGCCCATCCGGGACCGCCGGATCGACAGGGTCCCGCCGAGTTCCCGTGCCCGGGCAGCCATGTTGACCAGTCCCCGATGGCGCCCGGCGAGGTCCGCTGCTGAAGACAGGTGCAGCGACCGCCGCAACTGCGCGGGATCGCCGGTCCCGTCGTCGGACACGGTGAGCCGCAGGTGATCGGCCTTGTAGACCAAATGCACCAGCGATCGGGACGCGTGCGCGTGCGCGACCGTGTTGAACAACGCTTCGCCGGTCAGCCGGAGAATCGAGTTCTCCGCCTCGGGCGGCAGCGGCGCTGGGGCGCCCTCCACGCGCACTTCCACCTTCAGGTCGCTGGGCAGGTGCACTGTGGACAGTTGTTGCAGCAGGACGGGCAACGAGCCCGGCGGTTCCTCAGCGCTGTGGTGGAGGGCATAGATCGCCGCGCGGAGCCGCTCGACGGCCTGCTGAGTGAGTCCCCTGGCCGGCGCCAACCGTTCCGCGACGCGGACCGCGTCCGGCCCCATGGCCTCCAGCTCGGACCGGCACACCTCAATCGTCATACCGGCGCTGAGCACGTACTGGGTGACCGTGTCGTGCAGTTCCCGCGCGATGCGGTGCCGCTCGTCGTCGAGCGCCTGGCGCTGCATCGCCTCGACTAGGCGCCGCTGGGTTTCCTGGAGTTCGGCATTGCGGGCGGCCAGGTCGCGTGCTTGCTTCGCGGCGGCCTCGGAAAGCTGCTCGGTACGACCGCGAAGTTGTACGGCGGCGTGGAAGAGGAACGAGTTGTGCAACGCGACCGCCGCCTGATTGGCCAGGACCCGCAGGATGGCCAGGTCGGTGTCGGCGACGGACACCTCGCTGCCCGGCCAGCCCACGATCCCGCCAACCGGCTCACCGTCCAGGGTCATCGGAGCCCGGACCCATCCGGGTCCGCTGGGCTCCCACTCGACCTCCCACGGACGCGACCGCACCCCGTCGAGGTGCTCACCGACCTCGGCCGGCAATCCGGCCTCGTCGTCGATCAGCTCTCCGTTGCACAGCATCAGGAACCTCGGCCGCGCAGCGCGCAGCGCGCCGTCGGCGATCGCGAGGAGCAGCCAGTCCGCCTGCAGGTGCTCCGCGGCCGCCCGGACCACCGCCTCGACGAGGGTGCGCGGGCCCTCGACGGTCCGCACCAGTGCGCGGGAAATCCGGTCGAGCGCCTGCACCGCGTACTCCAGCCGTTCGGCCGAGCGGACGTACTCCGGGTAGAACGACCGCTTGCCCGAGCGCAGCCCGGTGAGCGCACCGAGGTCGGTGTGACTATTGGTGCCGTTACCGGATTCCTTGCGCGCTGCCACCGTTTACCTCGCTGTGCTGGCCAGGACTCACAATGCTGCCCGGAACAGCCGGTCGATGTCGACTTCGCGGGCATGTCGCGGATTGGTCGTCAGGCAGGCGTCCTTCAGGGTGTTGCGGGCGAGCAGCGGAACGTCCGCACCGGTCACGCCGAGCGAACTCAGGCCCCGGGGAACACCGACTATGTCGGCCAGTTCGCGGACCCGGTCGGCCAGTTCGCACGCCACTTCGCGGGCCGGAACGCCCGCGATCTCGATGCCGACCGCCGCCGCCAGCGGAACGTAGCGCTCAGCGTCGGTCTCCGCATTGAACCGGATCACGTGAGGCAACAGCACCCCGTTGATCACGCCGTGCGGCGCGTCCAGCAGGCCGCCCACCTGGTGGCTCATCGCGTGGGTGGCGCCGAGGATGGCGTTGGTGAAGGCCATTCCGGCCTCCAGCGCTCCCTGCGCCATCGCCACCCGCGGCGCAGCCTCGGTCGGCCGGAACATCGTGCGCGCGAGGTTCTCGACGATCAGGTGCGCCGCGTGCAGGGAATGCTGATCGGTGAGCGTATTGTGCGCCAGCGAGACGAACGACTCGATCGCGTGCGTGAGGGCGTCCAGCCCGGTGGCCGCGTTCAGCCAGTCCGGCATCGTGATCAGCAGTCGCGGGTCCACCAGGGAGATGTCCGGTACCAGCGTCCGGCTGAGGATGGTGATCTTCGTGGCCGCGGCGGTGTCGGTGATGATGGCGAACTGCGAGACGTCCGCACCGGTTCCGGAGGTGGACGGGGCCATCACCAGCGGCGGGATCGGATGCACGACCTGGTCCACGCCCTCGTAGTCGAGGATGCGGCCGCCGTTGCCGGAGAGGATCGCGACTCCCTTGGCCGCGTCGATCACCGAGCCCCCGCCGACCCCGATGATCACGTCGCTGCCGCTCTCGACGTAGCGCTCGTACGCGGCCTCGACCTCGTGGTCCTTCGGGTTCGGTGTCACGGCGTCCCAAACGACCGCGGACAGCCCCACCCGCCTGAGGTGACCGACCGCCTCGGCCACCCAGCAGGCCTCGGTGAGCCCTGGGTCGGTCACGAGAAAGGGTCGCCGAGCGCCGAGCCTCCGGGCGCAGTGCCCGAGTTCGGCCAGGGCGCCGGGCCCGAACACGATCTCTGGGACGTGGAACTTGGCCAACCGGTTCGTGGTGTCCGCTCGCATTCGCTCGCCCCCGGCTTGCGGGCCCTGGAGCAACTCGGCCCCGGGCGCTTCGCCTGCTTCTTGGTGCGGGAGACGGGGCATGCGGCTTCGCACGGTCATGGGGGCATCCTCCAAGCACCATGGCAGGGCTGTTCCGCAAATGCTCGGCTGCACGCGGACTCGATAATCTCCGGTTCCCCGCCGACGGCTGCGCTCCGATCTCAGCACCATCGTAGCCCCATGAGTGACGCTTACCACACTGTCAGGCTAGGGTGCCGGTGGCCCAGCGCTACCGTCCGACCGGGCGAGCGGAACCTGTCCGATCGGTCAGTTCCACCCATGGCGGGCGGGTGAGCTCACTCGTCCTCGCTCGGGTCGACGAGCTGGGAACGCAGTCCATCCAGCACCCCGGGATCTCCGAGCGTGGTGACATCCCCCAACTCGCGCCCCTCAGTCACGTCACGCAACAGCCGCCGCATGATCTTCCCGCTGCGCGTCTTGGGCAGCTCGTCGGCCCAGACGATCTTCGCAGGGCGGGCGAGCTTGCCGATCCGGGCCGCCACGTGTTCGCGGAGGTCGGCTTCGATCTCGTCGCTCGTCTCGACACCGCTGCGCAACGTCACGAAAGCGACGATCGCCTGCCCGGTCAGCTCGTCCGGCCGCGCCACCACAGCCGCCTCGGCGACGTCGTCGTGGGCGACGAGCGCCGATTCGACCTCAGCGGTGGAAAGCCGGTGCCCGGAGACGTTGATGACGTCGTCCACCCGGCCCAGCACCCAGTAGTAGCCGTCCTCGTCCCGGCGTGCTGCGTCGCCGGCGAGGTAGGTGCGCGGGCCGCTTGGGAAATACGTCTTGACGTACCGCTCGTCGTCGCCGTACAGCGTACGCAGCATGCTCGGCCACGGCTCGGTCAGGACCAGCAGGCCGCTGCCGTCGTCCCCGGCCGCGGAGGAGGGCACGAGGTCGGCGCACACGCCGGGTAGCGGCCTGGTCGCCGACCCCGGCTTGGCGCTGGTGGTGCCCGGCAGCGGCGCCATCATGATCGAGCCGGTCTCGGTCTGCCACCAGGTGTCCACGATCGGGCAGCGCTCGCTCCCAATCACCACGTGGTACCAGATCCAGGCCTTCGGGTTGATCGGCTCGCCCACGCTGCCCAACAGCCGCAGCGAGCTCAGGTCGTGGCGGGCCGGATGGTCGGCGCCCCACCTCATGCACGCGCGGATTGCGGTGGGAGCGGTGTAGAAGGTGGTCACCCGGTACCGCTCGACGAGCTCCCACCAGATGCCCTTGTGCGGGTAGTCGGGCGCGCCCTCGAACAGCACGCTCGTGACCCCGTTGGCGAGGGGTCCGTAGATCACGTAGCTGTGGCCGGTGATCCACCCGACGTCGGCGGTGCACCAGTACACGTCGGTGTCGGGACGCAGGTCGAACACCAGGCGGTGCGTGTAGGAAACGCCGGTGAGGTAGCCGCCCGTGGTGTGCAGGATGCCCTTCGGCTTCCCCGTCGAGCCGGAGGAGTAGAGGATGAACAGAGGGTGTTCGGCCTCCACGGGTTCGGCGGGGCACGCCGGATCCGCGGCGGCGCATACCTCGTGGAACCAGACGTCGCGGCCCGGACACATCGTCGCAGCCGTGCGCGTCGCGCGAACCACCACAACCTTCTCCAACGACTGGATCTCGTCGAGCACACCGTCGAGGTTGTCCTTGACCGCATTGACCCGTCCCTTGCGGCGCGCCCCGTCGGAGGTGACCAGCACCTTGGCCCCGCAGACCTGCATCCGGTCCCGCACTGCCTCCGGCGAGTACCCGCCGAACACGACGTTGTGCACTGCGCCGATGCGGGCACAGGCGAGCATCGCGACCACGACCTCCGGAACCATCGGGAGGTAGATGCCCACGACATCGCCCTTGCGCACGCCGAAGTCCTTGAGCGCGTTGGCGAAACGCTGCACGTCACGCAGGAGCTGGGCGTAGGTCAGGGCACGCTCGTCGCCTTCCTCGCCGTGCCAGAAGAAGGCGACCCGGCTGCCGAGTCCGGCTTCCACATGCCGGTCCAGGCAGTTGTAGGAGACGTTGAGTCGCCCGTCGTCGAACCAGCGGTAGAAGGGCGGATCCGAGTCGTCGAGCACCGCGGTGAAGGGTTGGTCCCAGTGCAGGGTGCGCGCCTGCTCCGCCCAGAAACCGAGCCGGTCAACGGCCGCCCACCGGTACAGCGAGTCGTCGGCGACGAGCGCTTGCTCGCTGAACTCCGCGGGCGGGTCGAACGATGGGACGGCCAGCAGGTCCTCCACCCGCTTGGTCCGATCGGTGGTCATCGTGCTCCTTCGAGATTCGCGGGGTACGCGCGTCCTCGGTGGCGGGCTACCCGACCACCGAGGACAGTTCGTTCAGACGAGGCCGAAAGCGGTTAGTTCGTCGTTGGTCAACAGCCGAGAGCGGATCAGGAAGCGCACTCCTTCCGGGGCTTCCAAGGAGAATCCGCTGCCGCGTCCCGGCACCACGTCGATGGTCAGGTGGGTGTGCTTCCAGTACTCGAACTGCGCTGCGGACATCCAGACCGGGATCGCCTCGGCGACCCCGTCCACGTCGAGGTCGCCTAGGTGGACATCGGAGTTCCCGGTGCGGAATTCGCCCGCCGGATAGCACATCGGCGCGCTGCCGTCGCAGCAGCCACCGGACTGGTGGAACATCAGCGGCCCGTGCTCGTCCCGGAGGCGGCGCAGCAGTTCCGCCGCCCCCGAGGTGAGCGCCACGCGGGAGTAGCCCATGGCCGTCGCTTTAGAAGAACCCGAGCTTGTTCGGCGAGTAGCTGACCAGCAGGTTCTTCGTCTGCTGGTAGTGGTCGAGCATCATCTTGTGGTTCTCCCGCCCGATACCGGACTGCTTGTACCCGCCGAACGCCGCGTGTGCGGGATAGGCGTGGTAGTTGTTCACCCACACCCGACCGGCCTGGATGTCACGTCCGGCGCGGTAGGCGGTGTTGCCGTCGCGCGACCACACCCCGGCGCCCAGCCCGTAGAGCGTGTCGTTGGCGATCTTCAGCGCGTCGTCGTAGTCGTCGAACCGAGCCACCGACACCACAGGTCCGAAGATCTCCTCTTGGAAGATGCGCATCTTGTTGTCGCCCTCGAAGACCGTCGGCTGGACGTAGTAGCCGCCGGAGAGCTCCCCGCCGAGGTCGGCTTTCTCCCCGCCGGTGAGGACCTTCGCGCCCTCCGCCTTGCCGATGTCGATGTAGGAAAGGATCTTCTCGAACTGGTCGTTGCTCGCCTGCGCACCGATCATCGTCTCTATGTCCAGCGGATGCCCCTGCTTGATCGCCTTGGTGCGCTCCACTGCGTCACCCAGGAAACCCTCGTAGATGCTGCTTTGGATCAGCGCGCGGGATGGGCAGGTGCACACCTCGCCCTGGTTGAGCGCGAACATCGCGAATCCCTCCAGCGCCTTGTCGTAGAAGGCATCGCGGGTATCGGCGACGTCGCCGAAGAAGATGTTCGGGCTCTTGCCGCCCAGTTCCAGCGTGACCGGGATGATGTTCTCGCTGGCGTACTGCATGATCAGCCGACCGGTCGTGGTCTCCCCGGTAAAGGCGATCTTGGCGATCCGATTGCTGGACGCCAAAGGCTTGCCCGCCTCGACGCCGAAACCGTTGACCACGTTGACCACACCGGGCGGCAGGAGGTCGGCGATCAGACCAAGCAGCACGTGGATGGATGCTGGCGTCTGCTCGGCCGGCTTGAGCACCACCGCGTTGCCGGCGGCCAGCGCCGGAGCCAGCTTCCAGGTGGCCATTAGCAGGGGGAAGTTCCACGGGATGATCTGCCCGACCACTCCCAGTGGTTCGTGGAAATGGTACGCGACGTTGTCGCCGTCGATCTCGCCGATACCACCCTCCTGCGCCCGGATCGCGCCCGCGAAGTAGCGGAAGTGGTCGATCGCGAGCGGGATGTCGGCGGCCAGCGACTCCCGGACCGGCTTGCCGTTCTCCCACGTCTCGGCCACCGCCAGCTGCTCGAGATTCGCCTCCATCCGGTCGGCGATCCGGTTCAGCAGGCTCGCGCGTTCGGCGACCGAGGTCTTGGCCCAGCCCGGCGCGGCTCCGTGCGCGGCGTCCAGCGCCCGTTCCACGTCCTCGGCGGTGCCGCGGGCGATCTCGGTGAAGGTCTCGCCGGTCACCGGTGTCTGATTCGCGAAGTAGCCGCCCTTGGCCGGCGGCACGTACTCACCGCCGATGAAGTGGTCGTAGCGCGCCTCGTACGCGACGACGCTGCCAGGTGTTCCCGGCGCTGCGTACTTCGTCATGTGCTGCCTCCTGCACAGAAACGGGGAAGATGACGCAGAAGCGTGCTGGATCACACGTTGCAACGACGTTGCCACGACGTTAACTCCGGTTCCGACCTGTCCCAACGGTCAGTATTCGACGGCTGCACGCACCGTGGTCTTGTCGGCTCTGGTCGTTTGTAGTCATCATGGCTATCGCCCGTGTCGCCGGATGTGGGACCGATCGCGTCGTGGCCAGGAGGCAGGGTGACCCTCAATGACGAGTACGTGACCGCGGAATTGCTAGCGGATCCGATCGAGTACGCATCGCTGCTGGAGCGGGTGTGGGACGCCATGCTGCGCGGAGATCGCTCGCCGAGGTCTCCCCGACCGCTGGTCTCGGATTCCTGGCAGCGCTCCCTCGCCGCGGACGTCGACCCCGATGCGCGCGAAGCACCCGTGGTCTGGGAACGCGACGAGGTGCGCGACATCCGCTCGATCCACCCACTGGCCGCCGCGATCCCGGTGCTTCGGGAAACCGTGCTCCGCGTCGCCGACGAGGCGATGCACGTCATGATCGTGACCGACCGGGATGGCTTGATCCTGTGGCGCGAGGGCAACGCCGGCGTCGCGCGGCGCGCCGACCGGGTGCGGCTGGCGGAAGGAACCCGGTGGTCGGAGGACGCCATCGGCACCAACGCGATGGGCACCACGCTCGCCGTCGGCAAACCGGTGCAGATCTACTCCGCCGAGCACCTGGTTCGCACGTATCACAACTGGACGTGCGCGGCCAGTCCCATCCGCGACCCGGATACCGGTGAGATCCTCGGCTCGGTGGACATCAGCGGACCGCTGCGCACCGTCCACCCGGCGATGGGCGCCCTGGTCACTGCCGCCGCCCAACTGGCCGAAAGCCACCTTCGCGCGCAGATGGCCGCCCGTGACGAACGCCTGCGGGCAAAGAACATGCCGCACCTGCGGGGTTTGCGCGGCGAGTGCGGCGCGTTGCTCACGCCTACCGGACGAGTGCTGGCGATCGAGCCGGGGCAGGGTCTGTGCCTGCCTGAGCGGATCGACGTCAGCGACGGCCACGGCCGCGTCCTGCTCGACGACGGGCGGGAAGCCGTCCTGGAACGCCTCGCCGAGGGCTTCCTGCTGCGGCTACCCGGCACATCTGGCTCGCGGGCGCAGCCGCGAGCAGTGCTGTCGCTGTCCTTTTTAGACACTTCAGGCCCCGGCGCCGTCCTCAACGGTCGGGACCTACCGCTCACCCTTCGGCACGCCGAGATCCTCGCCCTCCTCGCGATGCACCCCAGCGGGCTCACGGCAGACCGGCTTTCCTGCGAGCTCTACGGAGACCGCGGCAATCCGGTGACAGCTCGCGCGGAGATCCATCGGCTCCGCGCGCACCTCGGAGAGCACGTGATCAGCACCAAGCCCTACCGCCTCAACGCGGAGATCGACGCCGACTTCCTGTCGGTTCGCCGAGCGCTGCGTGCGGGAGACATCAAGGCGGCCGCGGAGTCCTATCGCGGGCCTCTTCTGGAAGCCAGCGAGGCACCGGCGATTCGCGACGAACGGGACGAACTGTTCGCCTCTCTCCGCGGCGCGGTCCTCGACCGCGGTTACGTCGAAGGGCTGTGGGGACTGTTCTGCCATCAGCCCGCGGACGACCTCGAAGTGCTGGGTCAACTGGCGCACCGGCTCCCGCGCCACGACCCACGCCGACACGTGGTGACCGCGCGAATGCAACGCGTTTTAGCCGAAGAGCTTTGATACCCGGCCTCCTGTGGCAACGCGACCGCAACGGCGACAGCACCAAGATGCGGCCACTGTTGCCGGGCGTTGTGAAGGGCGAGACGAAGATGACGTGGACCGAAACCAGCCGCACGACCGCGGAGGCGAAGCAGGACATACCCCGACGCGTGATCCTCGTCGGACCGCCCGGGGCGGGCAAGGGAACCCAAGCACACACCCTGGCAAACCACCTCGGCGTTGCCCACATCTCCACCGGAGACCTCTTCCGCCGCCACGTCGGTGACCGAACCGTGCTCGGCGAGTGGGCTCAAACCTTCATGGTCCGGGGCGAGCTGGTTCCCGACGAGATCACCCTGGAGATGGTGCGCGACCGTCTCGCGGAAGACGACGCCGCCGGTGGCTTCCTACTCGACGGCTTCCCCCGCACCCTCGAGCAGGCCGTGTTCCTGCAACAGCTCCTCCGGCGATCGGGAACCGACATCGACGGGGTCCTGGAAATGCACGTCGGCGAGGACGAAATCGTGCGTCGCCTCGCGGGTCGGCGAACGTGCCGGGAATGCGATCGCAGTTGGCACCTCGAGTTCGATCCGCCCCGCGTGGAAGGCTCATGCGATGCGTGCGGCAGCGCGCTGGCCCAGCGCGACGACGACCGCGAGGAGGCGATCCGCCGCCGATTGGACCTCTACGCGCAGGAAACCCGCCCACTCCTCGGCTTCTTCCGAGAACTAGGTCTGCTGGTGCGAATCGACGCGAGCGGGCCCGTCGCGGAAGTCCGCGAGCGAGCGATCAGCGCTGTGGGCACAACAGACCATAGTTTACGCTGATCGCACATCTGCAACGCGGCTGCAACGTCGGTGCCCCTAGCATCGTCGCCCGGCTGGACTCCCCGGCCACTGGACCCCGGGAGGATTTCGATGCCAGCGTGGCGCGTTCGCGACTTCCACGACGACGACCTGGACCAGGCCATCCACATCTGGGACCAGAGCCGCGAAGAAGTGGAGCCGGTCTTCTCGGCAGCCGAGGTGGTCGCCATGGCCAGAGGCGGCCACCCGGCGCTGGTCGCCGCGGTCGACCGCAATGTCGTCGGCATGGCCGTGGCCCACGTGCAGGGCGAACGCGCGTGGCTGGCGCTGTTCGCCCTGGACTCGCGGTGGCGCAACCGCGGCATCGGGAGCGCTCTGCTCGCCGAGCTGGAGAAGAAGCTGCGTTCGACGGGAGTGCATCGCATCTGCAGCCTCGTCCCCGAATGTGACGCCGGGTTCAAAGCGATGCACAACTCCGGCTACCGACCGCGAACCGGTCTGACGTACTTCGAGAAGGTACAGCAGCTCGCCCCGGACGAGTTCAGCGTGCTCGATGATCTCGGAGGCCGTCTGCTGCCCGCCGGACTGTGGGAGGCGCTGGCCGGCATGGAACGCGAGAAAGACATCATCGAACGCCGCATCGTCCTGCCGCTCTCGCACCCTGAGCGCGCCGAGCGCCACGGCGTGCTCCCGCCCAAGGCGGTGGTGCTGTTCGGTCCGCCGGGCACTGGCAAGACCAGCTTCGCCAAGGCCATCGCTTCCCGGCTCACATGGCCGTTCGTGGAACTGTTCCCGTCCCGGCTGGCGACGTCGTCGCCCGGCGGCCTCGCCGTATCCCTGCGCGGGACCTTCGCCGAGCTGGAGGAACTCGACGACCTTGTACTGTTCATCGACGAGGTCGAGGAGATCGCGGGCACGCGCTCCACACCCGCGGCGGGCCCAGCCCACGGCGTCACCAACGAACTGCTCAAGCTGATCCCCAGTTTCCGCGAGCACGACAACCGACTGCTGGTCTGCGCCACGAACTCGGTCGGCTCCCTCGATCCGGCGTTCCTGCGTCCCGGGCGCTTCGACTACCTCATCCCGGTCGGCCCACCGGACCCACCGGCCCGCCGCGCCATCTGGTCCCGCTACCTCGGTCCCGCACGCGACTCGGTCGACCTCGACCTCCTGGTCCAGCGCAGCGAACTGTTCACGCCCGCCGACATCGAGTTCGCCGCCCGCAAGGGCGCCCAGTTCGCTTTCGAGCGGGACGTTCTCGACTCGGACGGGGAAACCGCGACCACCGAGGACTACCTCCAGGCAATCTCGGATACCAGGCCGACCCTGACACCCGGTGCGATCTCGGAGTTCCAGCAGGACATCGAGTCCTACACCCGCCTTTGAACTCGAAAGCTCTCCCACCACGGCCACAGGACAACACACCTGATGGCGCTGCGCTGCGGTGATACCAGCGATGGCAGCTGGTTCACCGCGGCTGCGGTTCCTCGTGCCACCGGGCAATCGGCCAGCGCGCGGTGGATAGGTGCCGGCCCGCGACGTAGGCCTCGCCGGTGGTCCCAGGGGGCACCGGGCGCAGGTCGTCGTCGAGCACGTAAACCCGGCACTGGCCCATGGCCCGGCCCACGGCAACGCTGCTCTCCGCCTGGTACGGCGTTGTGATCAGGTGCCACGTCGAGATGACGGTAGTCTCGGTGAGGCCCCATCCGTTGGCCAAGCGGAGATCAGGGAAGCGGTTCAACAACCGCTCGATCGTTGCTCCCGCCACGACGTCACCGCCGGTCCAGAGCAGTTCGAGACCGCCTAGGCAATCCAAGGCGTGGTCGACCACCGAGTTCAGCTGGTAGGGGACCAAGAGGGCCGAGGTCGCGCCGCTCCGCTTGATGTATTCCCGGTACCGGACAAGTACTCCGCATCCGCCGCGACACATTCGACCGCCTCAGCAGCCGGATCAGCAAGGAAGTGCACACGGCGCAACCAACCTGACCGGCAACCAAACCCGCCCCGAAGGCCGCACCCATCCAAGGGAAATAGAGAACAAAACGCACTGGGTTCACGACACCGCCCACAGCCAGAACGCTTACTCCGGAACCGGCGCCCAGGCCATGGCCACTTTGCGCAACCCCGCACTCGCCCTGCCAGACCTGGTCGGCATCACCCAGATCACCCGCGCTCCGCAACGCATCACCGCCGACCGCACCAAATGGTTCCATTGTAGCGGCCGCGAACATACCAAACCGGCTTTGACGATCCGAGTCCGGCCAAACTGTCCCAATGGTCATGAATTAGTGACCATTCGGGCAGAATCATGAGCAAACTGTATCATCTCTGACGGAAAGAGCGACAGAATTCGCCTCACGATCGCGACCAGGCGCATTTTGCCCCGGTTGGCGGCAGAATCAATATTTCAAGCACGCACCTGGGGTAGACCGATTTCAGCACACCGAAGAAGTTACTGGAGGTGAAGAACGGAAAGCACCTTCGCCAAACCTCCGGCTTCCCTACAAGGTTTCCTCGCGATCCCATTAATTGCACGCCAAGCGGCGACCAATAATGCACATTTCTCAGAGCGTTATCCTGGCAGCTCTCAATACAATACTGCGCAGGAGACTTTCTCGGTATCCATCCCTCACCAAGGTATACCGGACAGATAACCGGCGCTCAAAGCCTAACCCAAAGCCTGGAACTAATCGGACGGCAGTGATCTTTGGTTTGCCCGGCGCCTGAGGCACAGACGCTCGTGGTTCAGGGAACGCAGTGGCGGCCAGCTAGGCATCTTTGCACACGTCGACCGGACTTGGGATTCGACTCCCGATACAGACGCACCGCGCGCTCAACGCAGCTCGTCGGGTACTTCATCGGTGCTGGCACGGGTGACTCCCGTCAAGCCTAATCAGACCAAGCTAGGAAGCCTCCGAGCTAGGAGGAACCTCAATCACCAAAACGAGGGGAACTATGGGAGTGTCAATCGGTATCGGTCAGCGGGTTCTTCGAGTAAGCGATGAACAAGTGAGGGCCTTTGCGGAGGCAAGTGGAGACGTCAACCCGCTCCACACGGACGTCAAGTATGTCCGCAGGTGCACGAGTTTTCCGCAGCCTATCGCGCACGGCGCTTTGGTGGTGATGCACGCGCTAGGTACGTGGATCGAGTCGGCTCAGCTGGCCAACGACCGTTGGCTCCGGGCTCGTTTTCACGGCCCTGTCCTGCCCGGCACCGAGTACACCGTGACGATGCCTGAGGCTGCGACTCGGTTCGAGGTCTGGGCTGCGGAGAACCTGGCGGTCCAGATTGACCTGGAGAACGTCGGTGACGAGCGTGTTGATCGAGAGCACTCGAACGTCTCCGACGTGAAGAGCTTGGGTGACGGGCCAACACAGTGGACCATCGACGAGATCTCCGAGGGATTGACTTTGGAGATCCCCTTTGGCGGCGACGTCGGAGAACTTCACGCAACGCTGCGCGGTTACGGGGCAGATGCGGGCGAAAGCATCGGCCAGTACGTGACGTTGCTGTCCTGGGCCAGTTACGTAGCAGGCATGCATCTCCCGGGACGGGAAGCGATGATCACCGGATTGTCGGTGTTGCCGGACGGCGCGCCGAATCTGGCGCAAGGCGTTGGTCGTGTCGAGGTCACCGCGGTGGACCGACGGTTTGGACTGGTGAAACTCGCAGGGGCCCTGGGCGGGGTCGGGCAGGTGCAGCTTTCGGTATTGGTGCGGCAGCTGCCCGCAGAGCTCGACCCAGCGCAGCTAACCGAGCTCATCCCCCAAGTGCGGGCTCTGGACAACCAGGTCGCCATGGTGGTGGGCGGCAGCCGGGGGCTGGGAGCGAGCCTGGTTCAAGGGATGGCGTTACAGGGTGCCGAGGTCTACGCCCTCTATCGCGATTGTGGAGCCGAAGCCGAGCAAGTCCGCGACGCGCTAGGTGCCGACGCCCAACGAGTCCACTTGGTGCAGGCAGACGCGTCCAATGCCGATCAGCTGGCAGAACTGGCCGATCGCATCCGGGCCAGGCACGGGGGCCTGGACGTGCTCGTGCTCAACGCTTTCCCGACGGTGCAACCGGGCATGGCTGGTGACGCCGCGCAAGCGTGGCAGGAAAGCGCTCTTCAGCTAGTGCACACGCCTCTGGAGAGGTTGGGCGAACTGGTCGAACAGCGTGCTGGACAGATCATTTTGATCTCCAGCGAGTATGTCACGTCATGCCCCACCGGGTTGGAGCACTACGCCGTTGCCAAGCAGGCGGCCGAGGCAATGGTCCAAAAAGCGATCACGAACAAGTCCAGTACCAAAGCTGTGATCGCGCGCCCGCCGCGGCTGGCCACAGCTTACGCGAGCGGGGTTCTCCCCGGGATGCGCGTCGAACCGGTCACGGCCGGCATCGTCAATGCGCTCTTGAAGCCTGCTACGGCGGGTACGGCGACCGTGCTGGACGATTTCGTCCAGCCGACCGATCTCCCTTCAGAGTCGCAGAAATCCGGCAAGAATTCTTCGCGGCTTGCGGTGGCCGCCACCTTCACCACCGATCCGCTGCAGCCGCCCCTTGACGCCTGGTTGCAGCGCCTCGGACTCGAGTGGGAAGTGAAGCTCTCCCCGTATGGTCAGATTTTCCAGCAGCTCCTCGCGGTCGATAGCGCGCTTAGCGGGGCGACGGCGGCAGCGCTGTTGGTGCGCTTCGCTGACTGGGATGAGGCCGGAATCGACAAAACGATTGAGGAGTTCGCGGCTACAGTCCGGGCTTGGGCCGAACGCGGCACCAACCTGGCCACCTTGCTCATCCAGGTATGCCCGAGCCCAGAACCGCACGCGGATCTGGATGAAAAACGTCATGCCCGGCTCGCGGAGCTGCTGGACGGGTTGCGCGGCGTGCACGTACTCGACTGCGCCACTTGGCATGGTGGACTGTCTCCAGCGCCAGGTAATGTGCACGACCCGGCACGGCTTCGTATTGCGCACATGCCCTACACCAGTGAGGGGTACACCGCCCTTGCTACTGGTCTCGTGCGGACGCTGCACGCTGTTGCTGCACCGCCGTTCAAGGTGCTCGCGCTTGACTGCGACAACACTTTGTGGGATGGCGTCGCAGGGGAAGACGGGCCGCAGGGTTTGCGGATGCGCGATGGGCACTACCGGCTCCAGCATTGGGCAGCGGACCTCTCGCGCAATGGCGTCCTCGTTTGCCTGGTGAGCAAGAACGATCCCGCTCTTATCGAGGAAGTGTTCGCCACCCGGACCGATATGCCGCTGCGTCCGGAAATGCTGGCCGGGCAAGCCGTCTCGTGGGAACCGAAGTCGGCCGGTCTCATCCAGCTCGCCGAAGGGTTCGGGTTGGGGCTCGACAGCGTGGTGTTCCTGGACGACAACCCACTCGAAGTGGCGGAGGTACAAGCCAATTGCCCTGGGGTTCTTGCGTTGACCGTACCCGCCGAGCCCGACTTACTGCTTGACTTCCCGGCACGGGTCTGGGCGTTCGACCGCCTGGAGACCACCGACGAGGACCGCGCGCGCACCCGCTCTTATGTCAGTCAGCAAGAGCGCTCTCAGCTCCAGCGCACGATGAACTTCGCGGAGTTCATGACCAACCTGCAGTTGCAGGTGGACATAGCCCCGGCAGCTGATGCCGACCTTCGGCGAGTTGCCCAGCTCACCCAACGCACCAACCAATTCAATGCCAGCGTCCAACGTCGCCAGGAGTCGCAGTTGCAAGTGCTCCTCAAAGACGAATGGGCGGGTTGCCTGGTGGTGCGCGCCAAAGACCGCTTCGGTGATTACGGTACCGTCGGTACCACGATCTACCAGCAGGACGCGGACGAGCTAGTAGTCGACACCTTCCTGCTTAGCTGCAGGGCACTCGGCCGCGGGGTCGAGCACCGCATGTTGGCCGATCTCGGTGAGCTTGCCATCAAATCAGGTTGCGAAACCGTGCGAATTCCGTGCAAACGTACTGACCGGAACCTCCCGGCCCGAAATTTCCTGGGCTCACTCAACGCGCCCGATGCACTGGCCGACGACGGTACATTTGACGTCACCCTCAGCGCGGTCGAAGCCAGCAAGGTTCACTTCGATCCTGCCACGATGGATCAGGCCACTCCCGCGGCGAGTTCCACATCGTCGATACCGCAGACGATTGGCGCAACGCGATTGAAAGCTCTGAAAACAATCGCGGAAACCCTGCTTGAGCCAGAAAACGCGGCCGACTACCTCGTTGACCGAGGCGCGTCGACCAATGCCACGGCCCCTCCCGCATCGCAGGCAACTCAGGCCGAGGTCGACAACGATGCACTGCGGACGATCGTGCATGTTCTCGCTGAAGTCGCTAACCTACCCCAGCAAAGCCTCAACGCCGACACCCATGTACCAGGGCTCCGCCTGTCCTCGATGACCATGGTGGAGGCAGTGGTCGGACTCGGCAAGTACGTTCCCGAACTGCAGGTTGAGGAGCTTTACGAGCACGACACACTGGGTGAGCTCGCCGCGAGCCTGGCACCTCGCCTCACCGCCACTGCCCCGGTCACCGACGTCCGAGCTAGCCCCGAGGTTGCCGCCGGCAACGTCGACGCCCAATCTGCTCCGGAACCAGGCGAAGTCGACCACCTCGTGGCGCGCGGGCTGGATGCACTCCAGACCTTCGAGCAACTCTCCCAGCAAGAAGTCGATCACATCGTGCAGCAGGCCGCGCTCGCCGCATTGGACAAGCATCTCGCGCTCGCTGCACTGGCGGTCCAGGAAACCGGTCGTGGCAGGATGGAGGACAAGTCGACCAAGAACATCTACGCGGCCGAACATATCGCCAACGACCTCGCCGGGCTGAAAACAGTGGGGACCATCGCCCACGATGAACTCACCGGCATGACCCAGACGGCCAGTCCAGTGGGCGTCGTAGCGGCCATCACGCCTGTTACCAACCCCACCTCCACGGTCATCTTCAAGTCCCTCATCGCACTCAAGACACGAAACCCGATCATCTTCGCCTTCCACCACATGGCTCCCCGCTGCGGCGCCGAAGCGGCCCGAACCGTCCGCGACGCCGCGGTGGCGGCCGGCGCGCCGGGCGACTGCATCCAATGGATCGATAGCCCCACCCGCGCCGCGAATCAGGCGCTGATGCGTCACCCGGGTGTATCCGTCGTCCTCGCAACCGGTAGCAACGAGACGGTCGCAGCCGCCTATAGCTCTGGTAAGCCGGCAATCGGCGTCGGCGCCGGGAACGTACCTGCCTTTATCTCGGCTGACGCCAACCTCAAGCGTGCCGCCAACGACGTCCTCCTGTCCGTCACGTTTGACAACGGCACGGCTTGCTCGGCCGAGCAGGTGCTCATCGTCGAGTCCTCCCGGTACGACGAGACGCTGAGCGAGCTGCAGCAGCTACACGCGCACCTTGCTACCCCAGACCAAAAACGGGCGCTTGAACGGCTCCTGTTCGGTACGGAGGCTGGTGCCGACGACGCGCCCACGGCCCGTCGCTCGCTGCTGGCGGTTGGCAAGTCACCGGCATGGCTGGCCTCCCAGGCCGGTTTCACCGTTCCCGAGAACACCTCGGCGATCCTCGTCGAAGTGTCCGACGTGGACGCTGCCGAACCGTTGGTCCGCGAGAAATCCTGTCCAATCCTTGCCGTACTTCCCGCCGATACCGCTGATCAGGCGATCGGGAAGGCGCAACGGGCCCTCGATTTGTGGGGCAGGGGGCACACTGCCGTCATCCACACCGCTGATCAGGATCTCGTCAGTCGCTACCGCAACACGCTGAAGGCGGCCCGGATCGTCTGGAACGCTCCGGCAGCACAAGGCGCGATGGGAGACTTGTACAACGCATTCCGTCCATCGCTGACACTCGGCTGCGGTAGCTGGGGTGGCAACTCCATCGCCGACAACATCGGTGCGGTCCACCTGCTGAACATCCAGCGCACCGGTCGACGCACGAACAACATCCAATGGTTCAAGGTCCCACCGAAGATCTACTTCGAGCCGCATAGCCTGCGATACCTGGCAGACATGGCCGACGTGCACAAAGCGGTGATCGTCTCCGGCCGGACCATCGCCCGTCTCGGCTATCCCGGCAAAGTCGTCGATGTCCTCCGACGCCGCTGCGAACCCGTGGACGTGAGGTTGATCGACTACGTCGAACCTGAGCCGACCGTTGCGACAATTCGCCGCGGTGCCGAAATGATGAGGGACTTCAGACCAGACACGATCATCGCCATTGGGGGCGGCTCGTCGATGGACGCCGCCAAGCTGATGTGGCTGTTGTACGAACACCCCGACACCGACCTCGATCACGCGAAAACTCGCTTCAACGACATCCGCAAGCGCGCCTACCGTTTTCCGCCACTCGGCCGCGACGCTCGCTTGGTCTGCATCCCCACCACGTCGGGCAGCGGCTCAGAGGTAACACCGTTCGCAGTGGTCACCGACCCCGAGTCGGGACGCAAATTCCCGATCGGCGATTACGCCCTGACCCCGAGCGTCGCGATAATCGACCCCACCTTGGTGACCGAAATGCCGAAGGGCTTGGCAGCAAGTGCGGGCATGGACGCGCTCACCCACGCCACCGAGGCCTACGTATCAACATATGCCAACGACTTCACGGACGGACTGTGCATCCAGGCGATCAAGCTTCTCTTCGAGAACCTTGAAACTTCCGTTCGAAGCGGCGGCGACGTCTTCATTGCGCGCGAGAAGGTGCACAACGCCAGCACGCTAGCAGGAATGGCTCTTTCCAATGCCTTCCTGGGTATCGTGCACGCCATGTCGCATACCATCGGGGCCACGTTCAGCCTGCCCCACGGCAGCACCAACGCGATCCTGCTGCCGCACGTCATTCGCTACAACGGGCAAAGCCCGACGAAGCTCACCGGTTGGCCGAAGTACGAGAACTACCAAGCCCCGCAACGTTTCCAGGACATTGCCCGCGTCCTCGGCCTGCCATCGCGAACGCCGGAGCAAGGGGTTGAATCGTATGCGGTTGCCATCGAGCGGCTCAGAGACGCCGTCGGTATCCCGCCCTCCTTCGCCGAAATCGGCGTCGAGGAAACGTCCTTCCTTGCCGCTTTGCCGACGCAAGCGATGAACGCCTATGAGGACCAATGTGCTCCGACCAATCCGCGTGCTCCTGTGCTCGACGACATGCAGAAGCTGATGCGCGATGCTTACTACTGCAGTAACCAGCGAAGCTCTCCTGTGGATCCGAGCATTCCTACTTCGCGGAACGGACAAGTCCGAACGACGGCAAGCGCGTCGCGCTGAGGCTCGATCTACCAAAATTTCCGGGTAGTGGTTCGGTTGTGAGTAGGTGGGGTGCCCTCTCGAGCTTGGACGTGGTGACTGACTGCGTCGATCGGAGGTTTGGCACTGTCGCAGACGTAGTCCGGGCCAGTGTCCAAGACTCGTCCTCGCCCGACACGCATGGCCCGGTAAGAGCTGGGTGCGAAGCTGTCGATATAAGACTGACGGAGATGGTTGACACCCGGGTTTGGTGATCACAGGGATATCCCGGTGAGTGCACCCCAGTTGGACCGCGAGGCGCGCGGTGCCTCGCGGTCCTGCGTCATGTCGAGGGACGTGGTGCGCAGACCCCCGGATTTTCCGTGGGGAGCAAGCGCGTCAAGGGGCGGTCGGTGCCGTCGAAGATGATGCGTTGCTCGCCGTAGCGCAACCAGCCGCCCCAGTCCTACGGCGACACATCGACGCGAACCGAGGTAGCTCTCATCGCGCGGTTCTCACCCGAACGGCCAGTCGGCGCGGTGACCATCGCATCGTCCAAGGGGGCAGCGGCGGCATTGTGTCGGCGGCGCGATCCCGGTCGGCCGTAAGCGGCGGGGCGACAACGAAGCCCCCACACGCGAACTCCCGGCCATCGCCTGCTGCCGGGCATCAGTGGCGCGACTGACCAACGCACGATGCCCTTGTTCACCCTAGACGGAGGGCCATACGTACATAAACCGTGTCGTGAGGCAACCACATACGCCTACTATGTGATCCATGCCACATACATTCCCCTTCGTGTCGGGGAGGTCCGCGAATGCGGCGGATGGCGCGGGAAACCTGACCATTCGCCTTCTCGAGGTGCTACCGCGCCCATTCGCGCTTCCCGGGTGGCGAATACATCCCGGCGCTGAAAGGAGCCACCACAATGGATCTTTCTACCGCTCCCCTTCTCACAGCAGACCCACGGCAGCGCGTGGCCAGCGACCACGAGCCGGTCGAGCTAGCCTCGCCCGCCTGCCGCAAGCAAACAGTCACTCCGGCCGTCGTCACGTTCGATGAGAGCCACATTGTCCGTGGCTACGACTGACTGACCCCGGCTACGGCATGGTCTATAACGCGTCGAGGCAAATTAGGAGGTGGAAGCGTCCCGGAAGCACACGCCGGAGACCACCTACCCGATCGGGAACTCAAAGGTGTGATCTTCTGTGGTCTGACATGATCGCTGGTGTGCGGGACGCGCGGAGGTTGCTGGCTGGGCGCAGGAGGATTTGCAGCGCAGGGTGGTCGCAATGGTTCATGCTGGAATGACTCAGGCCGCGTTCGGGCTTACCGGTCTGGTGTGGACAAGCAAGACCGTGGCCGACGGGTACGGCACGGCATCGTTGATGCCTGCTCGCTGCTGGCAAGTACCCGCGCTCTTGGGGCCTGTCGCCGCAGAAGCCGATTCGCAGGGCCTACGAGCAGACTCCGGGGTCGTGCGTCGATGGTTAGACGAGGGCTGACCGGTCATCGCCTCCCGCACCCGCGCCACCGACCCCCACTCCGGTCGGGCGCCGCTCTCGTTCGCCTGTTTCGGCGGTCGAACCGGCCGCTGTTCACCGCGTCGATTAACCCCTGCCACTGCTGACCGGTCGCCGTGAAGCACACAGCGGCGCGGTTCTCGGTGTCGAGCACCGCGGCGTCCTCGCCGGCTCAGCCGACCTCCACGCATTGACCGCTCGACCGGTGACCGACCGAGCTCAGGCTTCGTCCTCGACCGACATGCGACGGAACTCAGTGGTGGACGTATAGCTCTTGGCCGGGCCAACGACTGTCCACACCAGCCACCAGACATCCGGGCCGTGGATGACGAACTCGCCCAGATAACGATCATTGCGGCAGGGATGGCGGACCGACCACCGGCCGTGGCGCAGATCGAGATCGTGGAAGAAGCCGCCGTGGTCGAAATGCACGTCGGCCTGCCCCGGCCCACGCACCCGGAAATGAAGGACCCGTGTCGCCGGTCCCCGGTGCTCCCCCATTACCAGCGTTCCACGCTCCTGGTAGACGAGCGCGTCGTCGTCAGGGGTGAAACCCGCAACGCCGGTGAACACCGCCAAACCCGAACCTGCGGAATCGACGATCTTCCGGTCCAGCTCCCACCGTCCGGCGAAGTACGCGACGAGGTCGGTGACCCGGTAATCGGTTGCGGTGCGCACGGAGTCCACATGTGCATTCTGCCGCACCAGGCGACGAGAACGCCCGAACACGGTCGAGATGACCGCGACAACGCGCGCTGACCAGTAAAAACACGACTTCGAGTGTCGACGCAGTTCCGTGTTCGCTGGCGCCGAGTCCACCTGGGGAGACATCGCGCCGCCTGAGGAAGTGCAATCAATCGACGAGGCGGCAAGGATCGATGTTGGTGGCGTGGCCGTGAAGGTGCATTCCTCCCCAGACCAGTCCATTCTGCAGGGATGGCTGTGATGAGGCCGTCGTCGATCCGCACCGCGATACCGGCGTCGATCTCGCCGCCGAGCCGGAGAACCAGCGCCGGGCGGCAATGTCTGTGCGACAGTAGTCGTCGAAGATGTGCTTGCGATCTGGTTTACGCAGGAACACGTCCTGCACGCAGAAGAAGACAGCACCTGGTCGTAAGACTTTCGCTACTACTTCGAGAAACGCACACTTATCCATATAATCGGGGAATATAGCTCAATCGTACTCGGCGGGACTTCGGTCCTTTCGCTGATCGTTGAGGAGCAATCTGCTCAACGCATCATCGACGCTCAGCCACCGGTGCTCATCGCCGGATGCAATGATGGCATAGGTGTCGTTCAAGAATCGCGCCAGCACATCAGCCCTCGTTTCGAAGACGCCCTGTCCCGACGGGGCGGTCAGCGCGATCACCACGAGCTCAGGGTTGTCAGGTCGAGGGCTGATGCGCACGTTGCCGTCCCCGCTGCGGCTTACCAGCCCGGCGGAGAGGAGGTCGCGCGCGATCATCCAGTGAGCTTGGCTTGTCCGACCGGGATTGAAGATCATCTCCATCGCGTACGGATCGCGCGTTTCGTACCGCAGTTCGAGTTGGATCGGTGTGCTCACCACTGGTGGGGTCGCCAGGTCGAAGACCGTGGCGAAGCGGATGATCAGCCTGTGGTTCCTAACCATCAGATGCACTCCTGAAGCATCGAATCCCCCATCAAACGCAGCATGGTTACCCGCAACCACATCTGCTTCACCGCGTGTCAGATTCACGCGCGCTACCAGGCACCGCGCTGATCAAGACCGGCGAACCAACAGGACAACAATATTTCCCGACTTCCGGTCACGACGACACTCGCGCTCCACAGGGGAATCCCGGGCAGAGAGCATGCCCGGATGAACATCCTAGATTCCTCGAAGCATCACCAGATCTACTAGACAGCTGAAAACGCAGAGTTCAACGAGAAGCACTCCCCGCAATCTGATATAGGCCCACAATGGCTCACTTCCACCCCCACCGCAGCCGAAGCGCAGGAAGGCGCAGCAGCGATACCCGACAGGGTCAGCGAAGAACCCCGCGAGAAGCCAAGCCGCCGTGAGCCAACAACGCTCGACCGTCGATACGTAAACGTGCCACCATTCTCAGCCATACACGATGAATCCCCGAAGACAGGAACCGCGCATGATCACCAGGGACGGCGGCACCTCCGCCTTCGCCGCCGTTGTGGTGCGGAGCTGGCCTGGTAACTCGATTACGAATGCTGTGTAAGAGCGAATCGTGCGGAGCGCTCGTCTATGTGGCCGGAGCGGAACGGGAACTGGTTCGGCGCCGCATTGCCGTTCATCGGCATCGCCTTCGTCCTCGCCCTGGTCTTGAAGCAGATCCGCTCTCAGACGTCGCCGGGCTCGTCGCCCGCGGCGAGGCGATCGGCGGCGAGGAGGCAGAGCGGCTGGAAGCGGAGCTGCGCACGGGAACGACAGGCGTCGCCGAGCGGACCACCAGTGGGCAGCACGAGGAACCGGTCGGCTGAGCCGCCTGCTGGCTCAGCCCGCGAGTACTGCCGAGGCCGTCTCGGGGCTCGGCAGTACTCACAGGCGTCTCCTAGTCCAGCAGGTCCTCGATCGTGATCGGGATGTGGCGGACCCGGACGCCCGCGGCGTTGTAGATGGCGTTGGCGACGGCCGCTGCCATGCCGACCGTGCCGATCTCGCCCAGTCCCTTCGCGCCGACGGCGTTGTGCAGCGTGTCCGGGTACTTCACGAAGTGGACGTCGACATCGGGGATGTCAGCGTTCACCGGGACCAGGTAGCCGGCGAAGTCGGCGTTGGCCAGCCGACCGCTCTCCTCGATCTCCAGGGCCTCGTGCAGCGCGGCCGACACGCCCCAGATCATCCCGCCAATGGCCTGGCTGCGAGCCGCCTTCTCGTTGATGATCCGGCCGCAGTCGAACACGCCGAGGATCCGCGACAGCCTGGCCTCGCGCGTCCACTTGTGCACGCGGACCTCGCAGAACTGTGCGCCGAAGGAGCTGAACGAGTGCTTCGTCAGCTCCTCGCCGGGCGCCGAAGAACCGGTTGCGGAGATCGACGAGCGGCCCACCGCCCGCAGCACCTCGCCGAACGTCATCGCCCGGCCGTCTTCGGCCAGCACCCGCCCGTCCTCGTAGGAGAGCTCCGCGCCCTCCAACGGTGCGCCCGGTGACGACGTCAGCGCGAGCAGCGCGTCGATCACCTCGGTGGCGGCGATCATGACGGCCGAACCCGCGCTAGCCGTACCCGTCGACCCCCCGGACATGCCACCGGAGGGCAACGCCGAGTCGCCGAGCTTCGGCGTGATCCGGTCCGCCGGGATGGCCAGCGATTCCGCACCCACCAGGGCCAGCACGGTCAGCAGGCCGGTCCCGGGGTCCGAACCGCTGGTCGCCACCACGGCCGTGTCGTCGTCGCGCAGGGTGATCTCGACGGTGGCGGGGAACCGCAGGGCCGGGAACATGGCGGTGGCCACCCCCATGCCCACGAGCCAGTCGCCGTCGGCGCGGCCGCGCGGCGAGCGGTTCGCCCAGCCGAACCGCTCCGCGCCGATCTGGAAGCACTCGTCGAGGTGCTTGCTGGACCACTGAAGATCCTTGCCGGGCGGCGCGAGCGAGTTGTTCCGCAGGCGCAGCTCGATCGGATCCATGTCCAGCGCGACCGCCAGTTCGTCGATCGCGCTCTCCAACGCGAAGGACCCGGGTGCCTCCCCCGGCGCCCGCATGAACGTGGTCGGCGGGATGTTCAGCGGCACGATGTGCTGGCTGATCGACAGGTTCTGGGTGGCGTACCACTCCCGCGAGGTGCCGTGCGAGGTCGGCTCCACGAAGGACCGGTCCGCCGGTGTGCTGCACCACGAGTCGTGGCGCAGCGCGATCAGCGTGCCGTCGGCAGCCGCGCCGAGGGAGATCTTCTGCACCGTCGCGGCGCGGGTAGCCGTCGCGGTGAAGACCTGCTCCCTGGTGAGCGCGGCCTTGACCGGCCGACCGAGGGCTTTGGCCGCAGCTGCCGCAAGGAACGCCGGTGCGGAGGTGCGGGCCTTGCCGCCGAAAGCCCCGCCCACGAAGGGGTTCAGCGCGCGGACCGACGAGCCCTCCAGGCCCAGCGCAATGGCCAGTTCTGCCGCCTGCAGGTCGGAGGCCTGGTTCCCGCTGTAGATGGTCAGGCCGCCGGAATCCCACACCGCGACCGCGGAGTGCGGCTCCATCGCGGCGTGGTTCTGGGTCGCGGTGCTGTAGGTGGCCTCGACGACCACCGGGCTCGCACCCAGAGCGTCCTCAATGGACTCGACGTCTTCCGCGAGGACCGTGATGTCCTCGTTGGAGGGTGCGGGTTCGGCCGAAGCCAGGCCGTCCTGCAGCGAGGTCAGCGCAGGCCGGGCGTGGTAGGTGACCTCGATGAGCAGCGCCGCATCCCTGGCCTGCTCGAAGGTCTCGGCCACCACGAAGCCAATCGGCTGGCCGTAGTAGGTGACCTCCCGGTCCTGCAGCGGAACCCAGGTTTCGCCGAAGAACGGGGAGCTCGGTTTGCGCAGTTCCAGCGGGTCGAACGGCGTGTACACGCCGAGCACGCCTGGAGCGCTCTTCGCAGCGGTGACGTCCACGGCCTCGATCTCGCCGTGCGCGATCGTGCTGAGCACGACGTACCCGTACACCATGCCGGGGAAGTTGTTGTCCGCTCCGTACTTGGCCTGGCCGGTGACTTTCAGCGGGCCGTCCAGCCGACTGGTCACAGGCGGCTCCCTTCGGTCAGTTCGAGCAGTGCGCGGACGACGGTCCGCTTCAGCAAGGACACCTTGAAACCGTTCCCGGCCAACGGCCGAGCACCGTCGGCCGCCACGGACGCCGCGTCCTCGAAGGACGCCAGGGTGGCGGGTGCACCGCGCAGGGCATCCTCGACCGCGGGCAGCCGCCAAGGCACGGTCGCCACGCCACCGGCCGCCACCCGGGCGTCGACGATGCGGGAGTCCTGGACGTCCAGCGCGACCGCGGCGGAGCACAGCGCGAACTCGTAGGACTGCCGGTCCCGCACCTTGACATAGGTGGAACGCGCCGCCCAGTCCAGCCGCGGCACCAGGACCTCGCCGATCAGTTCGCCGGGGCGCAGATCGGTCTCCACCTCGGGCGTTTCCCCCGGCAGGCGGTAGCAGTCGGCCAGCTTGACCGTGCGGCCCCCGGTGGCGCTGACCAGCCGGAGCTCCGCATCGAGCGCGACCAGCGCGACCGCCAGGTCGCTGGCGTGCGTCGCCACGCACGAGTCGCTGGTGCCCAGCACGGCGTGCATCCGGTTCGCCCCCGAGATCGCGGGGCAACCGCTGCCGGGATTCCTGCGGTTGCAGGGCGTGGCGACGTCGCGGAAGTACGTGCAGCGGGTGCGCTGCAGCAGGTTCCCGCCGATGCTGGCCATGTTCCGCAACTGCTGGGAAGCGCTCTGCAGCAGGGCGCGGGAGATCGCCGGGTACACACCGGCGTGCTCGGCGACGTCGCTCATCCGCTCCAACGCGCCGATCCGCAACCCGTCGCTGGTGTCGATGCCGCGCAGCGGCAACCCGTTGATGTCCAAGACTTGTTGCGGCGTGAGGACGTTGAGCTTCATCAGGTCGACGAGAGTGGTCCCGCCGGCCAGGAACGTGCCGGGTGAAGCGAGCGCGGCTTCGATGGTCGGCGGTGCCGTGAGTTCAAAGGGACGCATCAGCCTGCCTCGCTTGTTCGACTGCCGCGACGATGTTCGGGTAGGCCGCGCAGCGGCAGATGTTGCCGGACATGAACTCGCGGACGTCCTCGACGCCCTGCTCCACCGCGGCTACGGCCGACATGACCTGCCCGGACGTGCAGAACCCGCACTGCAGGGCGTCCTGGTCGACGAACGCTTGCTGGACCGGGTGCAGCCGATCCCCGTCGGACAGGCCCTCCACCGTGGTCACCGCCCGCTTCACGGTGGCGGCCAGGGTGAGGCACGAAAGCACGGGCCTGCCGTCGACGTGCACGGTGCAGGCGCCGCACTGCCCCCGGTCGCAGCCCTTCTTTGGGCCGGTGACGCCGAGGTGTTCCCGCAAGGCGTCCAGCAGCGTCACGCCGGGGTCGACGGTCAGCTGTTCCGTCCTGCCATTGATTTCGAGTGAGATGTCCACTGGATCTCTTTCCCGCAGATCGCCCGGATCGGACGAGCATGGCGGCGTGGGTTGTCGTGGTGGGGACTGCGCCGATACCATCACTGAACAGGATAATTATCCGCTTCAGTTCTCGGATCCAACGCTAGCGGATTCTTATCCGCTCTGCAACGAGAGCGCTCGCCCGAAGTTGCCCCAGGTCGAGCGCGGTCGGTGCATTACATTCCGGGGAAGACGCGACAGCCAACCGGGAGGGACGATGACGACGGGCGCGGTAAGTCCCCGACGCGCGGACACCCGGCGCAACCACGAGCGCATCCTCACCGCGGCGGCGAAGTCGCTGGCCGGCTCGGGCGAGATCTCGTTCAACGCCATCGCGAAGCAGGCCGGCGTGGGCGTCGGCACCGTATACCGGCACTTCCCCGCTCCCGAAACGCTCATCCTGGCGGTCTACCAGCGCGAATTGCGGCACCTCGTCGACATCGTGCCGCCCCTGCTCGAGCAGCACTCCCCGGAACAGGCGTTCCAGATCTGGGTCACCGACCACCTGACGCACTACATGATGACCAAGCGAGGCCTGGCCAGGGCCCTCGGCGTCGCCAGGTTGTCGCACGGCGAACTGCCCGCCAACGCCCACGAAGCGATGGTCGGCGCGGTCGCCATGCTGCTGGAGGCCAACGTCGAGGCCGGAACCGTCCGCGCCGACCAGGATCCGGAAACGGTCCTGCGCGGACTGGGCGGCCTGTTCTACCTCGACCCCAGCGGCGACTGGCAGGGCCAGACCGCCAAGCTCATTGACCTGCTTTGGCGAGGTATGTGCACGGACGAAAACCGCCGGGGAAGCTGACCCACCACGGGCATCCGCTCCCGTCCCGGACGCGGCTTGCGATGATCGAGCCATGACTGAAGGAACCGGACGCGCCACCGTCCCGAGCGGTCCCACCGCGTGGGACGGCGACGACTACCAGCGAAACTTCGACGCACTGGCGGCTTCCGGGGCGAACGTGCACGGCGAAGCCGACTTCGTCCGCTCCTACTCACCCGCGAACGTCCTCGACGCCGGCTGCGGAACGGGCCGCGTGGCCATCGAACTGGCCCGGCACAACATCGAGGTCTTCGGAGCCGACCTCGACAGTTCGATGCTGGCCACCGCCCGGCAGTTGGCCCCGGAAATCCCCTGGACCCAGGCCAACCTTGCCGAACTCGACCTCGGGCGGACCTTCGACGTGGTCGTGATGGCCGGCAACGTCCCGCTGTTCACCCCGGTCGGCACCCAGGAGGCACTCGTGGCGGGCGTGGCCCGCCACGTGCGCCCCGGCGGAAGGCTCATCGCCGGCTTCAGACTCGACCGCGGCTACCGGATCACCCACTACGACGCGCACGCCGCAGCGGCCGGGCTCACGCTGACCGACCGGTTCGCCACTTGGGAACAAGCCCCCTTCGCCGACGGCGACTACGCGGTATCGGTCCACACCCGCTGACCACCGCCACCATCCACCGCGCAGCGAGCACCGCAACCGCCACAAGAGACGGTGAGAGGCAACGTCGGCGATCGTTGCCGATCCCTCGGGTTGGCGCTGCGCAGTGGTGCGTCGCGGGGCAAGTCGACACGCCAGGCCTCGATGATTCGGGGGTTTCGGCTGCATGAACTGCGAGGGCTACGGTGTCAGCACGATCCTGCCGAACACCTCGCCAGCATCCATCTTCTGGTGCGCCGGCACGGCTTCCTTCTACGGCAACAGCTCATGCACCACCGCATGCGGCTCGCCGCGACTTGCGGCAGCGAACTGCTGAGCCCTCACAGCACGTCGATCGAGTTCGGTCAAAGTGTCAGCGCTGAAGGTCGCGAACAACATCGACTTCTGGAACGCGGCCATCATCTTCGTGCCGAAGTCCGTCGGCGGCTGGCCCCCGACTGCGCCGACGGCCACCATGCGACCGTTCGAGCTGTGGCGCGGCGGCACTGGGCTCGTCGACACTCGGGGCATGCACCTGCTGCTGATCGCCGACACTCACCTCCCGAAACGCGCCAAGGCCCTGCCGGGCGAGGTCTGGGACGCAGTGTCAGCCGCCGACGTCGTCATCCACGCCGGTGACTGGGTCGATGTCGCGCTGCTGGACGAGCTGGCGGCGCGTAGCGCGCGGACGATCGGGGTGTACGGCAACAACGACGGTCCAGAACTGCGGAACCGGCTTCCCGAAATCGCCCGCGCCGAGCTGGACGGGGTCCGGCTCGCGGTGATCCACGAGACCGGCCCCGGGCAGGGACGGGAGACCAGGTGCGACCGGTGGTTTCCGGACACCGACGTGCTCGTGTTCGGGCACAGCCACATCCCGTGGGACACCACCACGCCCCGCGGTCTCCGACTGCTCAACCCCGGTTCGCCCACCGATCGCCGCCGTCAGCCGCACTGCACGTACCTGACCGCTGCGATATCCGGCGAGCAGATCGGAAACGTCGTGCTCCACCGCCTACCGCCGCGCACCGGTTGAACGCACAACGCCGCTGGGATCTCGAACCGGCGATGTGGCAGTTCAGTACAGCTCGATCACGATTTTGTCGCGATGGCCCGCCGAAACGCACAACGCGACGCTCTCGAAGCGGTTCTGAACAGCAGCGACCACAACGCGGTCACGTGACTTCGTGGCCGAAACCCGTCATGTGAAACCCTGGCATGACGACTTGGCGAGGAACATCGCGATCCGCCACGCGACCGAAGTGGAGGTCCACGCGGTTGTCCGGTTGCTGTCCGCCCGCGAGTGCGGGCGATACCCTTCCCGACCGGATCGTCCCCGGGCACGGGCACGACGAAGGACCGCTGGTCAAGCTCCCCGGCTGCACGTTCCGCATGGGCACGGACGATCCCGACCGCATCCTGGAGGACCGGGAAGGCCCAGTACGTCCCGTCACCGTCGCGCCGTTCGCGATCGACGTGCACTGCGTGTCCAACGCTCGCTTCGCCGCGTTCGTCGACACCACGGGCTACCGCACGGACGCCGAACGCTTCGGCTGGAGCTACGTGTTCGCGAAGTTCCTCCCCGGGCGCATCCGCGGGGCTTCGCCGCGCCCGGACCAGACACCGTGGTGGTGTGCGGTGCAGGGTGCGTTCTGGCGATGCCCGGAGGGACCGGACAGCGACGTCGGGGACCGCTGGGACCACCCCGTCGTGCACGTGTCCTGGCACGATGCCGCCGCCTACTGCGCGTGGGCCGGACGGCGGCTGCCGACGGAAGCCGAATGGGAATACGCGGCCCGTGGTGACCTCGACCAGGCCCGCTACCCCTGGGGCGACGAACTGACCCCGAACGGGGAACACCGGTGCAACATCTGGCAAGGCCGGTTCCCCGTGCACAACAGCGGGGATGACGGGCACCTCGGCACCGCCCCCGTCGACGCATACCAGCCGAACGGCTTCGGGCTGCACAATGTCTCCGGCAACGTGTGGGAATGGTGCGCCGACTGGTTCGACCCAGGCGAGCAGAGCCGGTCCCTGCGCGGCGGTTCGTACCTGTGCCACGATTCCTACTGCAACCGCTACCGAGTCGCCGCACGTACCGCGAACACGCCGGACAGTTCCAGTGGCAACACCGGATTCCGCACCGCGGCCGACGTGCGAGCTTGATTCGATGGGGCACCGCGACCGTTGCTCGGCGCCGGGCCGAGCGCCACGGTTGGACCGGTCCGCGAGCGGGTAAAACATCGGCTAAGGCCTTTTCACCCCCCACGTGACCGATCCTGTCGAGCACGTCCTGCCAGCGGGAAGCGGAAATGGTCAGGCCAGGCGATCGGCCAACCCCGCCCACCCTGGGAGTCGAGGAGGAGTTCCTCCTCGTGGACCCGGAGACCTTGCAGCCTGCGGGCAGCGGGGTGGCTGTTTCGCGCGTCTGGTACGGCGGCGACCAGGGTGAGGTGCACCCCGAGTTGGCTCCCGCCCAGATCGAGGCGGCGAGCTCGGTGTGTCACGACCTCCACGAACTGCGCCGGACGTTGATCCAGCTGCGGATGGAGCTCGCCACCGCCGCCGCCGAGCACGGCTGGCGACTGGTCGCCATCGGGGCGGCACCGACCGGGCAACCGGGACCACCGCCGGTCACCGACACGCCCCGATACCGGCGGATATACGCCGAGTACGGCCCGATCGTCGAGGGGCAAGGGGTGTGCGGGTGCCACGTGCACGTGGGCACTCCCGATCTGGAGTCGACGCTGCGTGCGAGCAATTGGCTGCGCCCGTGGCTGCCGGCCCTGCTGCTGGTCACCACGAATTCGCCGTTCTACCGCGGCGTCGACACCGGCTTCGCGAGCTGGCGTTTCGCCTTGTGGTCCCGGTTGCCGACAGCGCGCCCAGCACCCCACTTCACCTCGGTGGCGCATTACCGCGGCATCCTCGACTGCCTCCTGGCATCCGGCATGGTGATCGACCCCGGCATGATCTACTGGTATGCGCGACCTTCCGCACACGTGCCGACCCTGGAGGTTCGGGTCGCCGACGCCGCCGCGACCGTGGACGAGGCCGTGCTGCTCGCCGGGCTAACCCGCGCATCGGTGACCGCCGCGCTCGCACCGGAGGACCGGCTGCGCGGCCCCGAACACGTCGATGACCAAATGCTGTGGGCCGCGTGCTGGCGCGCCGCTCGGGACGGGCTCGAGGGAGATGCCCTGGACGCCACCACCGGCCGGCTGATCCCCGCTTGGCAACATCTGACCGGTCTGGTCGAACACCTGCGCCCGGTGCTCGAAGACAACGGCGATCTCGAGTTGATCACCCAGCTCTTGCACACCTTGCGGGCGCGCGGCAGCGCCGCGAGCCGTCAGCGTTCGGTGTACGGCCGCCACTTCGACATCAGGGATGTCGTCGACCACGCCGTGACCGAGACGTGCCGCACGCGAACCGCTGAAAACAGGCCCTGACCAGCCATTTCGACTTCGCTCCCCGGCTGGGGGCGGATCATGTGTTTTCGGCGGATCTTCCGGGTAGGTCTCTGTATATGACTCGGACAGGAGATGCCATGAGGACACCACTGCACGCCTTGGCAGAGCATGGACAGAGCCCGTGGGTCGACTACTTGTCCCGGCAGTTCGTCCGCGACGGTGACTTGGCCGAGCTCGTGGAGCGGGGATTGGCTGGGGTGACGTCAAATCCCACGATCTTCCAGGGCGCCATCGCGGAAGGCGACTACTACGACGATCAGCTCCGCGAGGTGCTGGCCACCGAGACCGACCCCAAGGAGGTCTTCCTGGCCATCGCGCGTGAGGACATCCGGTCCGCCTGCGACGCGCTCCGCCCGGTCTTCGACCGCAGCGGGGGCACCCGGGACGGATGGGTCTCCTTGGAAGTCGATCCGCAACTGGCGAACGACACGCAGGCCACCATCGACGAAGCCGCTCGCCTGCACCGGATGATCGATCGCCCGAATCTGTTCGTGAAGATCCCCGGTACGCAGGCCGGCCTGCCTGCGATCGAGGAAACGATCGCCAGCGGGATCCCGGTCAACGTGACGCTGCTGTTCGCCTTGGAACGGCACCGCAGCGCCGCCCAGGCCTACTTGCGGGGGTTGCGGCGACTCCGCGACAACGGCGGCGACCTGCGGTCGGTCGCGTCCGTGGCGTCGTTCTTCGTCTCGCGGGTGGATACCGAAGCCGACCGTCGGCTAGACGCGATCGGTGGGCACGACGAGATCAAAGGCACCCTCGCGATCGCGAACGCCAAACTCGCTTACCAGACCTACGAGGAGGTGTTCACCGGTGCCGACTGGGCGGAACTCGCTGCGGCCGGCGCGAGCCCGCAGCGCTGTCTCTGGGCCTCCACTTCGACCAAGAACCCGCAGTACAGCGACGTTCTTTACGTCGAAGAGCTCATCGGTGCCCAGACGGTGAACACCATGACGAGGGAGACGCTGCAGGACTTCCAGGACCACGGGCACGTCGCCGACACGCTGGAGCGCGATGTGGACGAAGCCCGCCGCACCTTCGACCGGTTCGCCGCCGCTGGTGTCGACTACGACGACGTGACCGCCGTGCTGGAACGCGAAGGAGTGGAAAAGTTCGCCGCCTCGTTCCGGAAGTTGTTCGACGAGATCATGCACAAACGCGACCAACTGGTGCGGGCGTGAACGCCCCCGGTCGAACCGCGCGGTAAGACGACGCCGTAGTGGAGTGGAGTGGGGTTCGTGCTGGACCTGCCATTGCGGTGGCGTGTAGGAGCGCGGCATGTTCGACTCGGCCACTTTCGCCGCAGCTGACGTGATCCACGAGCCGTGGACCGGTCACGACACCCAGACGCTCGTGGTGGCGGCGATCGGGATCGCCATCGTGGTACTGCTGATCGTCGCGGCGAAGGTGCACGGCTTCCTCTCGCTGACCATCGGTTCCCTCTTCGTCGGGATCGGGTCCGGCATCGGACTGGGCAAGGCCGCCCTCTCGTTCGAGAAAGGCGTCGGCGACGTGCTCCGCAGCGTCGGCGTGCTGATCGTGCTCGGTGCGATGCTCGGCAAGCTGCTCGCGGACTCCGGCGGGGCTTCAAGCAGGTGCTCGTGGACGGCGGCGCAGGCATCGCGATCGGGAAGGCCGCCGTGGCGTTGAGCCTATCCACGCTCGCGCTGGGCTGGCTGGTGGCTGTGATGGTGCGGCTTGCGACCGGATCGGCCACGGTCGCAACCGTTACGGCGTCGGGCATCGTGGCCCCGTTCGCCGCCGACCTGCAGCCGACGCACCTGGCTCTGGTCGTGCTGGCCATCGGTGCCGGCTCGCTGTTCTTCTCCCGCGTCAACGACGCCGGCTTCTGGCTGGTCAAGGAGTACTTCGGCATGACCATCGGCCAGACCATCAAGTCCTGGTCGGTGATGGAGACGATCATCTCCGTGGTCGGCCTCGCCCTGACGCTGCTGCTGTGGACGTTGCTCTAGCGCCAGGTCAGAAACAACGAAATTATGGAAAACCTTGAAGCCGCAGGACAAAACAAGTGCAGCAGCGCCGATCGTCTGACGGACGAGCCGTCACCCGCGGTGGTCAGAGCCAGCCGCGGCGTTTGAAGATGGCGTACAGGCCGAGGCACACGGCGGCCATGAGGACGAGGGCGAAAGGATAGCCGAGCCCCCAGTGCAGTTCGGGCATGGCGTCGAAGTTCATTCCGTAAACCGTGCCGATCAGAGTGGGGGCGAACAGGATCGCGGCCCAGGCGGAGATCTTCTTGATCTCCTCGTTCTGCGCGTAGCTGGCCTCGGTCATCTTCTTCATCTCTTCGTTCTGGGCCTGGGTGACCAGCGTGGCATTGACTGTGAGGATGTTGTCCAGCATCTGCCGGAACCCGTCGACCCGTTCGGCGACGGTGGTGGCGTGGTCGGTGACGTCCCGCAGGTACCGCTGGAGCTCCTCGTCGATGCCGTACTTCTCGAAACCCGCCTCGAGGCTGCGCAGGATCCCCAGCAGCGGACCGGTGGCCCGCTGGAACTCGATGACCTCGCGTGAGAGCTCGTAGATCCGCCGCGACACGTGCGGATCGGCGCCGAAGACCTCGGTCTCGATCTCGTCGATGTCGTTCTGCAGCCCGGCGATAACCGGCGCGTACCCGTCGACGACGTTGTCCAGCACCGCGTAGAGCACCGCTTCCGGCCCCCGGCCCAGCAGGTCCGGGTCGGCCTCCATCCGGTGGCGCACCGCCGCCAGGTCCGGGGCCTGGCCGTGGCGGACCGTGAGGACGAAGTTCGGGCCGATGAACAGGTGCAGTTCGCTGAAGCTGACTTCCTCGGACTCGTCCAGGTAGCGGGCGGCCCGCAGCACCACGAACAGCGTTTCGCCGTAGCGCTCGATCTTGGGACGCTGGTGGGCGACGATCGCGTCCTCCACCGAGAGCTTGTGCAGGTCGAATTCCTCGGCCGCGGCCAGCAGTTCTTCCTCCGCGGGCCGGTAGAGCCCGATCCAGGCCATGGTGCCGGCCGCGCCGGGCAGGTGCCGGTACGTCTCTGCGAGGCTGGAGGGCGTCGCCACCCGGCGCCCATCCCGGTAGATCGCGGTGTCCACCAACGGCCGATCCGCCAACGGCACCTCTTCGGCCACGAGCGGATCCATCGACCGCTCCGGAGCCCGTGCCCGATCATCCGGGTTCGTCGCCTCCCGGACTCGCTTGGCGAGTCGCAACGGCCGCCACTCGGACATCGCACACCTCCTGGACGATCGGGGCAAGCGTTGGCCACGGGACGCAAGCGCGTCCCGGTCGCCACCGCGCTGAGCGTACCCACTGCCATCGGCGGTTCGTCGAAGTCGGCCGGTCAACCCGGCCCGTCCGTCAGCTGTGCTCGCCGCCTGCTCGGTGATCGCGCGAAGGCCCGTGACGAGATCATCCGCGCTGGGCGCGTTGTCCGGATCGGGCAGCCAATGGGTCAGCAGGACTACGGCCACCTGCTCGCAGCCGTGGGAGCTGCCCCAGGTCAAGCACCATTTCGGCGACGCTTTCGGCCACGCACGCCAGCACCGACGCGCGCCCCCGAACGGCGGGCGCCATTATGCTCACTCGGGACGGTCGAGTTGCTCGCCGTGGTGTTCCAGCAGCGCCGCCAGGCGCCGCACCTCGGCCGCCACCGTCGGATCTTGGTCGCAAATCCGGTCCGCGAGGTGTCCAACGCAGGCCACCACCGCTGCGCAGCACCGCAAGATGTGCCCTCGCGCCTCCGGGGAAGACCAGCACTGCTCATGCTCCAGGCAGTTGCCGACCAGCCAGCACGCCAGGCTGAGTTCGTGGACGATCTGGTTGTGCAGTCCAAACACTTCTTCGTCGTACATGCGTGGAGGGTGCGGGATGTCGCTGACTTCGGCCCGTCGAATCGGCGGCCAGTCCGGCAACCGGATCATCAGCAGCGTCGATCGTGCTCACCGCGCGAGACTGCGCCGAGGATTCTGCGCACCATGCCACCGAAGACCAAGCCGTGGAACGGCGCGACACCCCACCAGTACATGTGTCCGAGCAGCCCTCTCGGGATGAAGATCGCGCACTGCCGGTAGCTCGCGCCGCCGTGCGCGGGTTCGACGGACAGCTCCAACCACGCCCGTCCGGGCACCTTCATCTCGGCGCGCAGCCGGAGAAAACGGCCCTCTTCTATCTTCTCGACGCGCCACCAGTCCAGCGCGTCTCCGGTGCGCAGTCGTCGCGGATCCCGCCGACCGCGGCGCAGGCCGACCCCACCGGCCAGTCGGTCCATCCACCCCCGCACCGCCCACGCGAGCGGGAACGAATACCAACCGTTGCGACCGCCGATGCCCTCGACGACCCGCCAGACGTCCTCCGGGGACGACTTCGACGCACCCTCGCGCACGTCCCGGTAGACCGTGCCGCCGGACCACGATGGGTCGGTTGGAAGCGCCTCCCACGGGGCACCGGTCGGTGAGGCGTCCGCCCACCGCGTCTCGACCTCGCCGCGCTGAATCTTGCGCAACGCCATCGCGACGGCGTCCCGGAAGCAGGTCAATCCGCCCTCGGGCGGCGGGAGGTAGTCTCCGACGTCCTGGTCGGAGCAGACCGCCTCGTTGACCAGCGATTGGATGAGCGGCGCGCCAATGCTGCGCGGCACCGGCGTGACGATGTTGATCCAATGGGAGCTGAGCTTGGGCGAGAGGACCTTGACCGGCAGCATCACCCGCCGCGGTAACCCGGCCACCGCGGCATATGTGTTCATCATGTCCGCATAGGTCAGCACGTCCGGGCCACCGATGTCGAAGCTCCGGTTGACGTCGGCCGGCAGGTCGATGGCGGCGGCCAGGTAGTGCAGCACGTCCCGCACGGCGATCGGCTGAACCCGGTTGCGCACCCAGCGCGGCGTGACCATAACCGGCAGGCGCTCGGTGAGGTAGCGCAGCATCTCGAAGCTCGCGGAGCCGGAGCCGATGATCACCGCCGCCTGCAGCACCACGGTGGGCACCCCGCTGCCCAGCAGGATCTCACCGACCTCGGCACGCGAGTGGAGGTGCTCGGAAAGCTCTCCGGAAGCGGGATGCACACCACCCAGGTACACGATCCGCGAAATCCCGGCCCGCTCGGCCGCCCGAGCCGCGATGGACGCCGAACGCCGGTCCAGATCGCTGAATCCCTTCTGCTGCAAGGAATGCACGAGGTAGAACAGGACATCGACGCCGTCGCAGGCGGCGCGCACCGCGTCGGCGTCGAGCAGGTCCCCGCGCGCCACCTCCACCTGGTCTCGCCACGGCACGTCACGGAGCTTCTCCGGCGAGCGGACCAGGCAGCGCACGCGGTGGCCATCGGCGAGCAGGCGCGGTACGAGCCGACCGCCGACGTAGCCGGTCGCCCCGGTCACCAGGCACAACTTCGATGCACCAGCCGCCATCCCGCCAACACTAGGGACCGCTGGTCCTGCCGCAAGTCGTGCCTGCCCGGCCCATCCGCGGTCCGGCCGACTGGTAGCGTCGGTCAGGTTCCGGTGTAGACGGACGAGGTCGATGCCATTGCGTACGGCGATCTGCCTTTTCACCCGCGACCTGCGGGTGCACGACAACCCTGTCCTGCACCACGCCGCGCGGGCCGATCGCGTGGCTCCCCTTTTCGTGTTCGACGAAACGTTGCTCCAGTTGCCCTTCGCCCGGCCGAACCGGATCGCGTTCCTGCTGGGTTGCCTGCGGGACCTCCGGAGATCGCTGGGTGAGGCCGGCGGCGGCCTCGTCGTCCGGCACGGCACCCCGGCCGTCGAGGTCGCTCGGCTGGTCGACGAGGTGGGTGCGACGGAGGTGCACGTCGCCGCAGACGTCAGCGCCTACGCGCGGTCCCGGGAGAACGGGCTGCGGCTCGCCCTGACCGACCGCGGCTGCACGCTGCACGTCCACGAAGCCGTGGTCACCGCACACCCGCCGGGCCACGTCACGCCAGCCGGTAAGGACCACTTCGCGGTGTTCACCCCGTACTTCCGGCACTGGGCGGAAACGCCGCCGCGGCGCACCGCTGCGGCACCGGGGGCGCTGCGGATGCCCGATGGCGTGCGGACCGGGCCGATGCCGGCCCGCGAGGACCTCTGCCCGGGCGAGCTGTCCCCCGACCTGCCGCGCGGCGGGGAGACCACGGCTCGGCAGCGGATGCTGCAGTGGTTCGAACAGGGCGTTGCCGATTACGACGAGGGGCACGACGACCTCGCGGGGGACGCGACGTCACGGCTGTCGCCCTACCTGCACTTCGGCTGCCTGTCGCCGGTGGAAATCCTCGCGTGCGCCGGCCGCAGCGAACCCGAACGCGCCTTCGTCCGCCAGCTCGCCTGGCGGGATTTCCACCACCAGATGCTGGCCGCGCGGCCGGGGTGCAGCCACCTCGACTACCGGTCCCGGGGCGACCGGTGGCGCGACGACCCGGAGGCGTTCCGGGCTTGGCGGGACGGACGCACCGGCATACCCATCGTCGACGCCGGGATGCGCCAGCTCAGCCGAGAGGGCTGGATGCACAACCGGGCGCGGCTGATCACCGCCAGCTTCCTCACCAAAACCCTCCACCTCGACTGGCGGCTCGGCGCGCAGCACTTCTTCGACCTGCTCGTCGACGGGGACGTCGCCAACAACGACATGAACTGGCAGTGGGTCGCTGGCACCGGAGCCGACACCCGACCCAACCGGGTGCTGAACCCGATGCGCCAGGCCGAGCGGTACGACCCGAGCGGCGAGTACATCCGCCGGTACGTGCCGGAACTCGCCAGCCTCTCGACGGCCGCCCTGCAGGACCCCCGGCGCATGGATCCGGCCGAACGCGACCGGCTCGGCTACCCCGCGCCGCTCGTCGACGTCGACGAGGCCAACACGCACTTCCGCAACACGCGGGGGAAGTCCTGACGCCGAAGCCGCGCGAAGAGGCCCACTGAATCTTCCATTCCGTTCAGCGGGTCTCCACCAAGGTCGAGGTCCGAACCTGCACCCCTCGCCCCCAGCATGTCCACAAGAGACAGTTACTGGCGAACCCGGTAAACCGCAGCAACAAACCGACGCTGGACGCACGAAAATGCGGCGGCGGAGACTGGCCGACCTCGCAGGTGTTGCGGAATCATTTGGGTGTGGCTCTTTTGGAGTGAGCTGGTGGACGTGTGTGATCAGCGATTTCGCTGGGTGGTGATCCTGGAAGGGCTCCTTCTCGTTACGTTCG
>NZ_JBSFLZ010000044.1:0-45365 GCF_053599315.1 Saccharopolyspora sp. NPDC000995 | reverse complement strand
CGCAAGCACGGCATCAACGCCTTCGAAGCCATCGCTGCCGCCGTCACAGGAAACCCTTGGGGACCAACGCCTCTCCCAACCACGTGAATAGTTACAAATAATTATCCACCAAACCAAACGCGACGCGGCCAACCCGGCCGGCCAATGCCCAGCCACCGTCCCGTTCCTCAAGCCGAAGCCCCGAGTCGTGCGGTTGTCTGAAAACGGACAGGTTTGGCCTGCGGGATTGCCTTTCCGCGCCGGAACGAAGCAGAATCACGTAATCGTCGCTGACAGCGTTGTCGACGGGGCGGAGAACATTGAGTATTGAGCATTCTCGCCGATGGATTCTCCAGGCGTCCGGCACAGGTGGACTCGCGCTCGTGGCCGCCGGATTGGTGACGCCGATAGCCTGGGCACGGGCCTTGGCCGCGCGGCCGATCGTTTCGCAGCGCCAGGGTGCCCCGGACGACGTGGCGGCAACTTACCTGAGGGTGTTGCTGCGGCACACGCGCTGGGCCGAGCGACAGTTCGACCCGGCTTCGGGAATCTACCCTGCCAAGGACTTCACGTTCGCCGTGGTTCTCGGCAACGCCGTCCTGCTGACTAGAGAGGGCTACGACGCGACGATCGCTGGGGTCGAGCGGGAGGTGCTGCACCGGCAAACCATTGACACGATCCGCCACTTCGCGGCATCGAACGTAATCGCCGGCGGCACCGAGTGGGGGCGCCGGCTGTACTTCGACACGACGTTCCAGTCTTATTTCCAGCTCGCCGGTCGTCTACTCTGGAGCGATCTGGACGATGGTACGCGGGAGAACCTAGACAAGATCGCGATCGGCCAAGCGGTCTATACGGCGGGGTTGGGCTCAGGTGACGACCCGCTGTCGAGTGGCTGGACGCCACTGGGATTGTCCGGGGGGCACGTCGGGGACACCAAGTTAGAGGAGATGGGCGTCTACGCTCAGGCACTGACCCCGGGAATCGCTTGGGCGCCGGATGACCCGCAAGCCGTGGCGTGGCGTGAGTGGTTTGGTAAGTGGAGCCGCAACGAGACGAGCCTGCCCGTCGCGGACCTGGCCAACCCGTGTGTGGTGGACGGCGTGCCGATCTCGGCCAACACCGCCGAGAACCTGTACGACACGTTCCTGGTCGAGAACCACGGTTCGTTCGGCCCGCACTATCAGGAGGAGCTGTGGCGCACCTCCGGGCGCAACGCGATGCATTTCCTTCTCGCGGGGCAGCCGCTGCCGGAGGTGCTCACCGCGCAGCCGAACGGCGAGCGGCTGTGGCACACCATGCTGCTGATGGCCAGCGACGCGGGCGAACCGTTGATGCCGATGGTGGCGGACCGCGAACATCTTTACGGTCGCGACGTCCTCCCACTCGCCTTCCGCGCCCAAGTCCTCGGCGACCGTTACGCCGCACGCGCCGAGGTGCAGCTTGCCGAGCGGCTCGAGCCCTACCAGGCATACCCGCCGGCCGATCGCATCACGAAGTTCTCCGGTGAGCCGAAGTACGAGCCAGAGGCCCGCGCGGAAATCGCGATCAGCTACCTGCTGCACGAGTGGCGCGCGAGTCACGGTGGCCCGGTGCAGGCAGTGAGCCAGGCCGGGTTCGACGCGTACGCGATAGGCGTGGGCGATTTCGGTGAGGGGCCCGGATTGATGGCGCACCGAACGTCTTACGCGTGGACGGCGGCGGTGAGCAAGCCGGGCTTCGTCAAGTTCGCCTGGCAGCCCCATCACGACGACTGGCTTTTCGTCGTAAGCGGTGCGACGCCGATGCTCTTGCCGTCGACGGCGCTCAAGATACTGAAGCGGAACGCCGCGACGTGGACGAAGGTGCGGGACAATTTCGACGCGACCGCAGCGGTGCTGAAATTCGACAATGGCTACGCCGGTTTCGCCACGCTGCCCTCGGGCGCCGCGGTATACGCGACGACCGGCTTGGCTTCGGGAGAGGGCGTCGTGTCGGTCTACAACCTCGACATGCCTGGCATTCCGGGATTGAACGGTAAACGCAGTTACCACACCGCCGAGGGGACCGTGACCGTCCCGGTCGCTCCCGGACCCCCGCCCGGCGGCGGCCGGACCGACGAGGTCGCTTTCCCTGCGGTCACGGCACGCTACGTCCGGATGCTCGGCGTGCTACCGGATCCGGCGTACGCCTATTCGGTGTTGTCCTTCGAAGTGCGCGATGGCGCCGGCAGGACCGACCTTGCCCGCGCGGCTACCGCGTTCGCCTCGTCAGCGGCGCCAGGCAAGGAAGCGAAGTACGCGACCGACGGCGACGCGACCACGCGCTGGGCGGTCGCCACGGACGATCGCCCGCGTACCGACAGCTGGCTCGCCGTCGATCTTGGCTCGGCACAGCGGTTCGACCGCGTCAAAATCGTGTGGGACGCTGCGGCCGGACGGTACTACCGCATCGAGACCTCGCAGGACGGGGATACCTGGACCGCGGCGGCGACCTACCCGCGACCGGCGGTCAGCACCACCGGAGACTGGCTCAACGTCGATGGGCGTGCCGGGTTCGTCGTGACCGGTTCACCGAACCCGATAATCGTGTCCGGCGACCAGATCCTGCTCTCCGGCGGCAGCGCGGCACCCCTGCAAGTCGAATGTCACCCGGACCCGCGCACCCTGGCCACTTCGGCGACGGCACCGCGTCCGACGTCCAGTGCCGCCGCGGTGCGCACTTCCGTGGTCGACGGATACCTCGTCATGCTCAATCTGTCCGGCTCGGCGGTGCGCGGGACCGTCGCACTGCCCGAGGCCGGGGGCACCGTGTCGCTCTACCGTGGCGTTCAGGTGATCACGAAGGCCGGCAGTGAACTCACGATGTCGTTGGCCGAAGCGGAAGGACGGGTCGAACCGGCTTGGTTTACCGTGCGCGCCGCCGCAGGGCCGCATCTGCCCGCCGGGCTACAGGCGACCGTCGCCGACGGCGCGACACTCCGGCTCACGGCACCCGCCGGACCGCCACTGCGCCTCCAGGTGCAGCCCGCCGGGGAGCCACCGCGCCACGTGGCGGTGCCGGGACGCCACACGGTGACGATCGAGGCCCGCAACACCCGACCCTACCCACAGGATGATCTCGCCCTTGGGGCCACAACGTTCCCGACCGAACCGCTGCCCCCGGGGATGTCCGCACCGAGCGCAGCGGTCGACGGTGACGAGCGGACCTCCTGGCACCCGGGCCCCGACGGCCGGATGGTCGTCGACCTCGGCGCGCTCTGGCAACTCGGCGAGGTCGAACTGACATGGACCGACGGGCTGCCGCCCGCCGTCACCGTCGAAACGAGCACCGACGGGCGTGCGTACACGCCAGCGCCCCCACCGACCTCCCGCAGGAGCACGACAGTGCGCTTGGGAGGTGCCGCGCGCTACGTGGCGATCCGGGTACACGGCGGTCATGCCGGGGACGCCGAACTCACCAGGATGAAGGTGCGGCCAGCAGGGTTCGGTTGATCATGTGGTCGGCCTCGTCCGGGGTTAGTCGAGCTCCTGGACAATCCGCGACATAGCGGTACTCCACCACCCCAGTCAACAACAAGATCAATCAGACCCCCGGACACTAGGCAGAAGATTGCGTCCATGATCGCCCGCTGGCATTGGGTCTGCCGGTGCCACCCTTGCCCGCCAGCCAAGTCGGCTTCGGCAGTTACGGATCGATCAGCGCCCACTGCGAATCGGTCGTGTCCGACGGTACCGGCGAGTCGAGTCCCACGCTGGAATCGGGCAAGACGACAACGTGGGCCCCAGAACCATGGCCTCCCTGAGCAACCTCGCCATCAGCGCCCTACGCCTGGCCGGACACACCGACATCGCCAGCGGACCACGCCACACCGCCCACACCGCCCGCGACGTCACCCGACCAGTCCTCTACGGAATCATCCCCTGACAAGCCAAAAACGACTTTGCCGGGACCCGGTCACGCCGCAACCGGGGCACACCCAAGAGCCGGGGCCGCGAGGTGGCCGATGATGAGGAAGACCTTGAGCAACGTGGCGTTCTAGACCTTCATCAAGCGTGTCGGGTGGGTAGATCCGGCCTGAGATAAGGCAAAGGCCTTATCCTGCTTGGGTTTGCGACTCCAACGCAGCCCAAGAGGAAAGGCCTTAGTGGTGAAGAAGATACCGCACGAGCAGAGCCGGCGGAACGCGGCACGCCGACGGCGCAAGGTGGCGGCCCGGCATGCACGTGCGGGACACTGGGGCGCGCAGTCCAATCCGATGCTGCACTCGGGCACGGTGAGCGACGAGCCCCGCGACCCACAGCACACTGACCACCCAGCTCAGCAGCCCGAGCTTGAGCGGAACGGTTACCGCTGCGGCAGGAGAGGCGGACTGGCCTGGCCGTCTGGACCAGGGCAGCAACGACGACGAGCCACTGGGTAGGACCGGAATCAGGAGACACCCCTGATGATCTCCCAAGGACACCGCTGGTGACCGGGATTTCAGGATCATAACGGCTTTAGCGGTACAGCAGCGTATTCGACGGCCCGCATGCAGCACTGCGCCTCCGGGCTGGGCGGAGTCCCGGCTCGGAGGCGCAGCGTGGCGGACTTTTCAGGTTTTCAGCGCCGCCAGGTCCCGCGGCCGGTCGCCCGGCGTGCGGCACTTCGGGAGGGCCATTACAGGTTGTGCGAGAGCAGCAGGCTCAGCGTCTCGTCGACGTTCATCCACCGGTGTTCGTCACCGGGTGCGACCGCGTCGTAGGTGTCGTTCAAGAACTCCGCAAGCTGATCGGCGTTCACTTCGAAGGTGGCCTGTCCCAACGGCGCGCTCAACGCGATCATGACCAACCCCGAAGAGTCCAGGCGGGGGCGGATGCGCACGTCGCCTTCGCCTGCCTCGGCGACCAGCCCGTCGGCCAGCAGGTCGCGGGCGATCACCCAATCCACCTCACCAGCCTTGCCGGCGTTGAACTTCATGCCGACCTCGTACGGGTTGCGGCTGTCGTACCGCAGTTCCACGCCGACCGGCGCGATCACTCCCGCCGGGGCTACCAGGTTGAAGACCATGGTGGCGAGCACCGTGCCGTGACCGTTTGCCATCATGTCCGCACTCCCAAGCATCGGCTTTCCATACCCTCTTAACGAAGCATGCCCAACGTGGGTTCAGACCTTCTTCACGAAGTCTTCAGGCCCCTGCTCGGCCCTGCAAACGCCGAGGTCCCGGGCAAGATGCCGGAGTGGGTCATTTGCGCCAGTACGCCTTGCAACCCGCCGTGGTGTACTCCTGGAGACTCGCGGTCGAGGCCGTACCCGCCGGGGCCCAATCGGAGTCCTTCGTCCCGTTCATCGACACCGATGACTGAAGATCGTCCTACACCGCAGAAAATGGCCGCAGCCGGGCTCCACCTGATGCGTGCGGCTCACTGCGGATCCCGTACTGGCGCTACGATTCTCTAAAGCAGCATCGACCCTCCACGGCGCGCGATCAGGGCCTGCCGGTCACGGCGGCGACGCATCCACGGCGGCTGGGGCTGCCAAGCGCCCGCAATACCGGCCGCGACCGTTCCCGCGTAGTCAGACCGTTGCATCTCTCGACGATGATGACGTGTTCCTGCCTGCCCATCTGGACACCGCGCTGGCCAGGCTCGACTCGGCCACCGGTGTCGACGATGTCGCCATTACCTGTTGGTCACCGATCACCGCGTCGACGCGGCCGAGCCGGTCACCGATGCGGTGGTCTGGGATGCTGCCTTAGATCCGCTGCTGCTCGAGGTCTGGAACCTGTTTCCCATGCACACGGCCGTCTTCCGCCGGCCGGTGCGGCCGCGGCTCGATCCCGGATTACCGGCGACCGAGGACTGGGACCTTCGGCCGCGCCTGCCCCAACGAATTCGACTATGCGATTGAACGTGCCGACGTGGTCTACCACCGCGTTCCACAGGCCAACAGCATGATCCGCTCAGTCGCCATCGGCGCCATGGCCATGGCCGACTTCCGTGGCCCGGTACGCAAGATCCGGTCAATCCCTTAGAACATCGTCACGGCCCTGTTCGATGCGGGTTACTTCAGCGAGAACAACCTCACCCATCCAGGCCGGACCGGCTGATCGCACCAGTCACCAGGGAAAATTCGCCATCTCCAGCGCGAAGCCGCCACCAACCCCACCAGCGGCCCACCCCAGAGGACGCCACCCTCATCGAGGCCATGCGGCACCGTCTGCGCACCCCCGAAACAGCCGGGCTCTACAAGAAACGCGGCGCCGCCGTCGAACCTGTCAACGGCATCATCAAAAACCGCCACCGACTCCGGCGGTTCAGCCTGCGAGGCCTGGCCGCCTGCCTCGGCGAACTCAACCTCACCGGCGCAACCCACAACCTCCGCCGCCTGTTCACCACCCTCCGCATCCACCACAACACCCTGAACAGGGGGTGGGCTTCCAGCCCACCTCTGATCAGCAACCACGACACCCACTACAAGGCGGCAAGCACCTCGGTGTCGGGCAGATCGAACTCCGCATTGCGGACGCCCGCAACAAACGCGGACCACTCGCCCGGCGTGTACGACAGGGTCTTGTTCAGGTTGCTGCGTGCCCGGAGGCGTGCGCCGCCATCGGCCTCGACCACGACCTGGATCACGGTGTTGGAGCTGACCGGTGCACGTCCAGCGACTTCGTCCAGAAACCGTGCCCAGCCACCAGCAAAGACGCCCAGAACCGGGCCGGCACCGCGCTCCTTGCTGCCGCGGATGTAGAGGAGATCGGTGCCGAAGCAGACCTCGACGCACTGGTTGCCGTCCGACCCCTCGAGTGGCGGCGAATGGCCGCCGGAAGCCGCGCCGGCCCCGCCATGGCGACGTGGCCGGCGCACGGACTCAGCGGCCGAGGGCCGGGTCGCTGACCGAGGGGCGGCCGTCCTCGATGTGGCCGGCGAACGTGCGGCTCCAGGCGGTTCCCGGTACGGCGACGGTCACGTCGTACCAGCCGCCGGAGGCGCCGGTGTCCAGCATCGCCCGCCGCTCCTGGACCGGGACGGCACCGCGGTAGGCGTCCTCGACCACCACGGTCACGTCCCTGGGGGCGGTCACGGTGATGACGAGCGTCCGGCTGTCGCCGTGGCGGCGGACCGTGACGGCGGCGGAGTCCCCGGTCTTGTCGCCGGCGAACCGGCGGAAGAAGCCGTTGGGTCCGTGCATCTGCACGTCGTACACCCCGGACACCGGCCAGGACGCCGTTAGGTCGTCGCCCGCGCCGATGGTGTAGCTGTGCGGGGCCCCGGCCGGTGCGATGAGCCGGGCCTGGACGTGCACGCCGAGCTTGCCCTTGTTCGCGAGCTCGACCTTGATCGCGCTCTTCGCGGGGAGCTCGTGGACGTCGAGGTCGTAGCCGAGCGGGCGGGCCGGACGGGTGCCGCGCTCCTGCCTGGGCATCGCGCCGGCGGCCGGTGCCGTCGGGTGGTAGCTCGGGTGCCGCTTGTTGTCGAACGGCTTCCAGGCTTCGGTCGACGGCAGCACCGGCAGCTCTCCCACCGTGCGGGAGAAGTCAAACGCCGAGGTCAGGTCACCGGCCACGGCGCGACGCCACGGGGTGATGTTCGGCTCCATGACGCCGAAGCGCTCCTCCATGAACCGGATGATCGAGGTGTGGTCGAAGGTCTCCGAGCAGACCCAGCCGCCCGTGCTCCACGGCGAGATCACGAACATCGGCACCCGCGGGCCCATGCCGAACGCGCCGGCGACGTACCCTGGATCGCCCGGCTTGCCGGGGTAGAACTCGTGGTCGGTGGGCACCGTCGAGGCGCCAGGGATCAGCTGGTTGTTGGCGTGCGGTGGCACGAGGTGGTCGAAGAACCCGTCGTTCTCGTCGTAGGTGACGAAGAGCGCGGTCCGGCTCCACACCTCGGGGTTCGAGGTGAGCGCGTCCAGGACTTGCGCGAGGTACCAGGCGCCGTAGTTGGTGGGCCAGTTCGAGTGCTCGCTGAAGGCCTCGGGCGCGGCGATGTAGCTGACCTGCGGGAGGTTCCCCGACTGCACGTCCTGGCGGAGGATCTCGAAGTAGCTCTGGCCGTCGCGGGCCCGGGTGCCGCGGCGTGCCTTCTCGTACAGCGTGTCGCCGGGCTGGGCGTTGCGGTAGTTGTTGAAGTAGAGCAGCGAGTTGTCGCCGTAGTTTCCGATGTAGGGGTCGTTGGTCCAGCCCCAGTACTGGTTGCCACCCCCGAGGCCGATGCCCTCGTCCTGGTAGACCTTCCACGAGATGCCGGCCGCTTCAAGCCGCTCCGGGTACGTCGTCCAGTCGTAGCCGAGCTCGTCGTTGTAGAGGACCGGGCCACCGCCCTTGCCGTCGTTGCCGGCCCAGCCGGTCAACATGTAATAGCGGTTCGGGTCGGTGTTGCCGATGAACGCGCAGTAGTAGGCGTCGCAGACCGTGAACGCGTCGGCTAGGGCGTAGTGGAACGACGCGTCCTGGCGCTCCAGGTAGGCCATCGTCACCGGCGTTTTCGTCGGGATCCACCGGTCGTAGACGCCGTTGTTGAACGCCTGCTGGCCACCCTTCCAGGTGTGGTCGAGCCCCTGCAGGAACTGCGCGCCCAGGTCCTCGGCGGTGGGGTGGAAGGGCAGGACCTCACGGTCGCCGTTGGCCTGGTGCCACACCGTCTTGCCGCTCGGCAGGGTTGCCGGGTGCGGGTCGTCGAATCCTCGGACGCCGCGCAGCGAGCCGAGGTAGTGCTCGAACGAGCGGTTTTCTTGCATCAGGACGACGACATGCTCGACGTCTCGCAGCGAGCCGGTGGCCCGGTTCGCGGGGATGGAGGCGGCGCGCGCGATGGTCTGGTCAAGCATCGTCAGGGCGGCGGCACCACCGGCGATGGACAGGAACCTGCGGCGGTCGATGTCGACCATGGATGTGCTCCTCGGCTACGGAGACGGGGTTGCCCCGACAGCCTCGTGGCACTGGTTGAACACTCTATTAGAGGCCGGTGACGCGGAAGTGGCGTCCCGCTGGAGGAATCAGGTATGCAGCGGCTATCGGCCTCGCCTACATCGAGGACCGGGTGCGGACCCGTGAACAGCGCCCACAACGCCATGACACGCGATGGCTCTTACGCGACAGCAAGCAACGCCTGTTTCCCATGGAAGAGCCGGACAAGGTCAACGATCACTGAGCAGCCCTCGAGTCCCAATCCTCAACGAGACATCGCCCATGCGTGCCAGGCTCCGTGAACCGGGTCGGCCGGTCGGCGCGCTGGCCATTGTCGGCTGAAAATAGCTGTCCGCCGCGATTTTGAGGCGTTGCGGGAGCGGCGGATGCGGGCAGCGGAGATGTTCGACCGTGGCAAGCGGCAGGTCGATGTGGTGGTGGAATTGGGGGTCTCGGCGTAGACCGCCTCCCGGTGGCACCAGGCGTGGACGGCCGGTGGCCGGCAGGCATTGGCCGGGGCTGGTCGCGCCGGGCGGATGCCCAAGTTGTCCGACGACCAGGTGGCCGAGGTGGCGGATGCGCTCACCCAGGGACCGCGGGCAGCCGGGTTCGGCACCGGCATGTGGACTCTGGCGCGGGTCGCCGAGGAGATCGAACAGCTGACCGGAGTGCGGTACTCGACCACCAGACCTGGACGATCCTGCGCGAGCGGCTGGGCTGGAGCAGACAACGCCCGGCCCGGCGCGCGGTCGAACGCGACGATGAGGCCATCAACAGGTGGGTGAAAATGAGTGGCCGCGCATAAAAAAGCGCCCGGCGCCGGGGAGCTGTGATCGGCTTTTCAGGACGAGAGCGGGTTCTCGCTGCTGCCGGTGGTGCGGGCTACCTGGGCGCCGCGTGGCCAGACTCCGGTGCTGACCCATCGATTTTCCTGGAAGCGGATGTCGATGGCCGGTGTGCTGGCCTATCAGCCCGACCGAAGCCAGGCTACGTTCGTGTTCCAGCCAGGCACGGTGCCTACAACACCGTCTCGCTGATCGAGTTCCTCACCGACCTGCGGGAGCATCTGGGCGGGCAGCCGGTCACGTTGATCTGGGACGGGCTGCCCGCACATCGGTCGGCGGAGATGACGGCATGGCCGGCCACCCAGCGGCGGTGGTTGCGCGTCGAAACCGTTGCCCGGTTACGCCCATGATCTCAACCCGATGGAAATGCTGTGGGGCAACGTGAAAGTGGTCGAGTTGGCCAACCTGTGTCCGGACACTTTGGACAAGGCCCAGGCTGCCGCACTGACCGGCCTGGAGCGGGTGGCCAACAGCTACGAGCTGCGCTTCGCTTTCCTTGACCATACCGGCCTTTCCCTCTAACCAAGATCACCCGAACCGAAAGATCTTTAATGCAGCAGGTGGCGGTTTGAAGCCCTCCCCCGCAGGACGGCTCCGAAGGGCCAACACTCCTTCATCTCCTACGCAGCAACACGTCAAGAAGCCCTGCCTACACCAGCTCCTCTCCGCGCTAAGGACACACAAAGCCCTACTAGCCGGGCCTATCGGGACGACCGGCAATCCCGGGTGCAGATCTCCCGAGCCGTGTACCCACATCCGGACCGCGAAGCCGCGGTCAAGCTGGTCGCGCCCGGTGTCACCGTTGGCAGAGTTGGCTTTCCTCGCGACGTGACGTCGCGGGCCTCGACGTCGAGGGGTACCTGGAGGCCGACCGCGCTTTGCTCGGTCCGCCTGAGCCGCTGGCCACCGAGCTGGCCGCCGACCCGGCGTTATGCCAGGCGACCGACCTGTTGGTGAGTGTCGTCCCCGGAGTGCCCGAGTTCGATGAAGACATCCGCCTATTCACCGCCGGCGCGGTGCTGGAGCACCGGTTCACCGCCGCGCTCGCTCGGATCCTGCCCCAGCGACTCCGCAGCCACCGGAGTGTCTCACCACGCATTTGCTCGCCTGGCATCGACGCTTGGTGGACAGAAGTGGACCCAGCAACCCTCACCGACGCCCGCCGGTATCCGACGAGCTTCGCGACCTGATCATCCGGCCTGGCACCGACAACTCCTGCTGGGAATTCCGACGCAGACACGGCGAACCACGCCCGACTGAGATACAAGGCCCGCACAGCCACCGCCCACCGCGTCCTGCCAGCCGCACCAACACAAACAGCCGCAGCGTGGCTTGGCGAGATCGCTCGCTCGCCCAGGCGTTGAAGGCACCGTAGGGCACGTCGACCAGGGCGCACTTCCGGCTGATCAGATTTATCAGGAAGCTATCCAGCCTGTCGGAGATAATCCCAGCCGGCTCTCCTCCCGTAACAGGTCGGCGGCACCGAGGTAACCCGCGAGCATGGCTCGTGCTGTTAGGTGGAGGTCGGAGTCGGAGGGCAGGAAAGCCGAGGAATGCAGCGGTTCATCGGTTTCGGACCCGACGAACATCATCACCGCCGGCATGACTTCGGAGAAATAGGAGAAGTCGTCGGCGCCGAGCGAGCGCAGGGTGGTCGACGTCGCGATACTCTGCTCGCCGAGGTGGCGGGCCACGGCGTCGACCAACCGCGGGTCGTTGTGCAGGACGGGTTCACCGTGGGTGATCTTCACCTCGACCTCGCAGGAGTGCGCCCGGGCGACGTTCTCCGCGACCGCCTGCACCCTCCTGCGCAACAACTCACGGGTCTCGGCGTTCATCGCGCGGATGGTTCCCGTGGCCCGCGCGAGGCCGGGGATGACGTTCGCGGCCGTGCCGGAGGAGATGGACGAGACCCCCACGACGGCCGCCGCCATGGGGTCCACCGAGCGGCTGACGATACTCTGCAGGGCGACGACGATCTGGGCGAGGGTGAGCAGGGGATCTGCGGTGAGGTGGGGGTAGGCGGCGTGCCCGGAGGTGCCGTGGACCTGGATCTCGAACTCGTCGGAGGAGGCGTTGACGCTTCCGGAGACACAGGCGACGACCCCGGTCGGCAGTGCGGGCTGCAGGTGCGCGCCGATCATGGCCACGCATCCTTGCGCCTGGAGGGCACCGGCCTCGACGATGTCGCGGGCGCCGGAGGGGTAGGTCTCCTCTCGGGGCTGGAGCACCGCGAGCAGCGGCGTGGGCAGTCGCAGCTCCTCGATGGTCCGTGCGACTGCGACGAGTGCGGCCATGTGGACGTCGTGGCCGCAGGCGTGGGCGGCCCCGGCGCGCTCGGACGCCCACTCGACCCCGGAGGTCTCCGTGACCGGGAGCGCGTCCATCTCGCCGCGGATCCCGACCGCGGGGCCGTCGCCGCCTATGCGCACGATCGCGCCGGTGTCGGCGACCTTGGTGACCGGGGCTTCGGACGGCAGCGCGGCGAGCACCCGGTCTCGGGTGCCGATCTCTGTTCCGGACAGTTCCGGTTCCCGGTGCAGGCAGCGGCGCAGTTGTTCGGCCTCGTGGATGTGTCGGTCGAGCATCTCCCACAGGTCTGGATCAGTCACGACCGGCTCCGTAGACACGTTCCGCATTCTCCTTGCCGATCATGGTGGCGACTCGTAGCGCGTCACGGCTGGACCACTCGCCCTCCTCGACCCACGCCGAGAGCGTGCGGTGGAGACCGCGCCGCCAGAGCACCGAGCCGAGATGGTGCAGCTCGGCGGGACCCCAGGCGTCGGAGGAGTAGAAGATCTTGCCGAACGGTGCGAGTTCGAGGGACTCCGCGACGACGCGGGAGGACGCTGCCCCGGTGTAGTTGACCGCGAGGCCGACATCGAAGTAGACGTGCGGGAACACCTGCGCCAGATAGCCGGCGTGGCGATGGTACGGATAGCAATGCAGCAGGACGATCGCTACGCCACGCGATTCGACCGCTCGCAGCCAGGAGGTGAGCAGCAGCGGATCGCAGCGGTGCAGGTCGAGGTCGGGGTCGCCGTAGCCGGCGTGCATCTGCAGCGGGAGGCCGAGTTCGAGGCCCTCCCAGAGCAGGAACCGCAGCAGCACGGGATTGGTGACGCGCGGGGACGCCCCGGCGTCGATCTCGCGCAGCCACCGGCCCGCGGCCTTCTTGACCTCGGCCTCGCTCGGGCGGGCCGGGTCGACGTCAAATCCGTACCGGTAGGCGATCACCGACTTGAGGCCGACCGCGTGCGTGGTCGCGGTGGTCAGGGCCAGCCGGAACAGGTCCGGCAGCTCCTGCGCCGACGCGCCCAGGGCCACTGTCTCCAGTACCGTCTCGAGGCGGACGATCTCCTCGACCCGGCCCGGCGCGCGCACGGTGAACTCGTCAAGGGTCAGCAGATCGCTGCCCTGGTAGCCGGTGTCGACGAGCCATCGGTCGACTCCAGCCGCTGCGAGCAGACGGTCATCGAGCGCGGCCGCGGACAGTGCCCGGCGGGCGTCGAGGTAGTCCTCCATGGCGCAATGGGGTTCCAGCCCGAGCAGCGGGGCGCAGTGCCGGCGCACGGCGATCCCGATCTGGGAGTCCAGGTGGCTGGTACCTGGCGCAGCCGGCCAGGCCGACTCGGTGAGCAGCTGGGCGAACTGCGGGGTCGTGGGTTGATCGCGCAGGCTGGCGTGGACGTGGTGGTCAACGAGGCGCAGCTCGCCGATCGCCGACTCGAGCTCAGTGGGCATGGGCGACCCTCGCGCAGCGCTCGCGGTCGGACAGCCCGGCTACCTCGTCGAGTTCGGCCCGCTTGACCGCTAGGTGGGTGGCGAGAAGGTCGGGGTGGAACCAGTTGTTGACGATCTTGTCTGCCTCGAGCTCGGCGAGCGCGTCCTCGAGGCTGCGGGGCAGAGTGGGGACCTCGGCGAGTTCGGTCTCGGTCGCGTCCTCCGGCCAGATGTGCACCGGTGCGTAGGAGTCGCCGAGGCCCTCCAGCCCGGCGCGGATGAGAACACCGAGGACCAGCCAGGGGTTGGCGGTGGCGTCGGCGGCGCGGAACTCCAGGTTGTACTGGGAGGTGGGGTCAGCGGCGCCGACGGTGCTGGTCGGGCAGATCCGCAGTAGGGCCTCCCGGTTGCGCTCGGCCAGGAACACCCCGCCGACGCTCCAACGGCGTGGCATCAGTCGCAGGTAGGACGTAGGCGACGGCGCGGTGAACGCGAGCAGGGCCCGCGCGTGGGCGAGAACGCCGGCGGCGAAGCGCTGGCCGAGGTCCGATAGCCCTCCGGGGCATGAGGGGTCGTGGAGGACGAAACGGCCCTCGGCGTCGCGCAGCGACAGGTGCACGTGCACACCGTTCCCGCTGCCGACCGGGTCGAGCAGCGGGGCGAAGCTCACGCGCTGCCCGTGGCGGCGGGCGAGGTCGCGAACCAGCTCCTTGAGCAACACCGCGCGGTCCGCAGCGAGCAACGCGTCGGTCGGCTCCAGGGTGATCTCGAACTGGCCCGCTCCGTACTCCGGCAACCAGTTCTCCGGCTGCAGGCCCATGGTGTCCAGCAGCCCCACCAGCTCCGACCCGAAGGGCTCGGCATTGCGGTGGCGAGCGAACGAGAACGGCCGCTCGTCGACGAGGTCGGGTGCCATGAACTCGTGCTCGAACGAGGCCTGCACGTCCAGCCCGGTGCGCTCCCGCAGCTCGGTCAGGGCGTTGCGGGCGAAGGTGCGTGGACAGCACGGCCAGGGAGATCCGTCGAGTAGGACCTGGTCGGCGAGCAGCAGGCTGACGCCCGGGTCGTCGTCGGTGCCCGGGATGTCGACCCGCGTGGCCGGGTCGGGCATCAGCCGCAGGTCACCGGTGGAACCGAAGACGTTGGGCGCGATCGTCCCGAACGAGCTCAGCGCCAGGTTGGCCGGAACCCAGCCCACACCGCGGCGCAGCACCCGCTCGAGGGCGTTGCTGGGAACACTGCGGCCGCGCACTTGGCCCGCGAGATCGGCGGTCGCAACGAAAACGGTCGGTGAGTGCATGGTCCACCTTCTCGGTCCTGCGGGTGTGTGCGGAGGTGTCGCGGTCAGCTCAGCCCGGGCGAGCTCGTAGCGAGTGTTATACACGTTACAACTCTTGGTCAACAGTGCGCACATGAAATCCTACTTCCGAGAACACTCGGGGCGATCACTTGACATGTGCGTTACAAAAAATTGCTTGTCAATCCTTGTCGTAAGAAGAATTTCAGCCTACGGTTGTGCCTCACACCACAGCGAAGGAGCCGTGTTCACCATGATCCGCTTCCGCAACCTCGCTGAGGCAGAGCGCGTCGCGAAGCGGCGGCTGCCCCGCGCAATCTGGCTCGCCGTCAAGGCCGGCAACGAGCAGGGATGGACCCTGGATGAGAACGTGCGTGCCTTCAGCGAGCTCGGCTTCTCCCCCACGGTCTTCAACCGTCCGACGAACTTCGACCTGAGTACCCGGGTCCTCGGCATCGATGTCGAGTTCCCGGTGCTCGTCTCGCCGGTGGGCGCCCAGGCGATCCACCCCGACGGCGAGGTCGGCGTCGCGCGGGCCGCCGCCCGAGCGGGGACCGCGATCGGCCTGAGCTCGTGGTCCTCGGACTCGGTCGCCGACGTCGCGCGCGCCAATGACAACACCATCTTCCAGCTCTACTGGGTTGGATCCCGGCCGGAGATCGAGGCTCGCGTCGAGGCCGCCCGCGCCGCCGGTGCCAAGGCGTTGATCGTGACCCTGGACTGGTCGTTCACCCCGCGACGCGACTGGGGTGTGCCGCCCGCGCCGCCGAGCGATCGCAGCATCTCCACGCTGGCACGGCTGGCACCCCATGCGCTCTCCCGTCCAGGATGGCTCATCGGCTATCTGCGACGCGGCCGGATCCCGGAGCTTCGGGTCCCCAACCTCGTCACGCTGGACGGTCGCGTGCCGTACTTCGGCAAGGCTTGGGCCGACTTCGAAGCGACCCCGCCTCCGACGTGGGATGACGTCAAGTGGCTGCGCGAACTGTGGGGTGGCCCCTTCATGGTCAAGGGCATCAGCACCGTGCGCGACGCCAAGCTCTGCGTCGACCTCGGTGCGGATGCGATCTCGCTGTCCAACCACGGCGGCAACAACATTGACGGCACCCCCTCGCCCCTGCGTCAGCTGCCCTACCTGGTCGAGGCCGTTGGAGAACAGGTCGACGTAATGGTCGACGGCGGCATCCGCCGAGGCTCGGACGTGGTGAAGGCCGTCGCGCTCGGAGCCAAGGCTGTGTTCATCGGCCGCGCCTTCCTCTACGGCCTAGCCGCTGGCGGCGAGGAGGGCGTCTACCAGGTCCTGCAGGTCCTCCAGAACGGGATCCGGGAAACGATGTTCGGCATCGGGCGCAGCAGCCTCTCCGAGCTCTCCCGCGACGACCTGCTGCTGCTCAACCCCCACTTCTTCGTCGCACCGGCGCGCTGACCAACCCGCGGATGCAGAGCAAACACACAGCCGTCCAGACGCACAGACCAGACAGGAGATTGCCGTGAGCCGGATAGTGGTCATCGGCGCCGGGAGTGCCGGATCGGTGGTCGCCGCACGCCTGAGCGAGGACCCCGACCACGAGGTCGTACTCGTCGAGGCCGGGCCCGACCATTCGGGCTCCGACATCGCACGCGCCCTGGCGTCGGTGAACTGGATCGACGCCATGGGCGCCACGGCGGCGTTCGATCCGGAGCTGCAGGCGACCCGCCTGGCCAACGACCTCCCGCGCAACTACCACCGTGGTCGCGGGATCGGCGGGTCCGGCTCGGTGAATGCCATGCTGGCCCTGCCCGGGCTCCCGCGGGACTACGACCGGTGGGCGCGCGTCTACGGACTCACCGACTGGACCTGGGCGCAGGTGGAACCCACCTTTATGGACCTCAAACGAGAGCTGCTGCGCTCGACCGTGCCGGAGTACACCCCGATCGACCGGGCGTTGGCCGACTCCGCCGCCGCGCTCGACCTCCCGCGGGAGGTCGACACTTACTCCTCCCCGGCCGATGGATCCGGTGGTCTGTGGCGCAATGCGGATCGGGCCGGCAGGCGCTCCTCCCGGGAGCTCTACCTGGAGCCCTGCCGCGACCGGCCGAACCTGGAGGTGCGCACCACCGCCAAGGCCGACCGCCTGCTGCGCCGCGGCGAGAACGTGCACGGTGTTGTCCTCGTCGACGGCACGGTGATCGATGCCGACGAGGTCGTCCTGTGCGCCGGGGCGATCGAGACGCCGGCGATCCTGCTGCGCAGCGAGTGCGACCGGCCCGGTGTCGGGCGCGGCCTGCAGGATCACCCCGCCGCGTCGATCAAACTGGCCCTGCGCCCCCAGTACCAGGATGTGAACCTCGGTCTGCCATGCATCAACGCCGTGCTGCGGCTCTCGTCGTCCTACGGCGAGGGAGACATCCACATCCTGCCGATGCACGGGGCCCTGACCGAGTCCGCACCGCCGCACCACGGCGTCCTCATGGCCGCGGTGATGGCGGTCCGTTCCCGGGGCTGGGTCACGCTCAACCCCGACCGCCCCACGGGGCCCCCGGTCGTTACCGAGCGCATGCTGACCGACGAGCAGGACCGGTCGGTCATGCGCGAGGCCGTCGGCCACGTCCGGCGACTGCTGCAGACCCCGGCGTTCACCGAGATCGTCGAGGCCGCGTTCATCGATGACGTCGGCACCCCGGTCTCCGCACTGGACGACCCGCAGGTCTACGAGAAGTGGCTGTCCGCGTCGGTCGGTGACTACTTCCACGTCGTGGGCACCGCCCGCATGGGCACCCAGGACGACCCCGATGCGGTCGTCGATGAACGCGGTCGCGTCTACGGGCTGCGCCACGTGCGGGTCATCGACTGCTCGGTCATGCCCGAGGTCCCCAGCGCGAACACCCACCTGCCCGTCGTCATGGTCGCCGAACGACTCAGCGCGGCCCTGCGTGCCGACCTAACGTCGTCTGCCGACCAGCCCGCCCACTCCTGTTCCGAGCAGCAAGGAGAGCTCCGTGCCCACATCGCCCAGTGACGCCGCCCAGCGAGCCGAGGCTTCCGCGACCTGGGACCGCGCTCGTGCCGTCGTGCCCCGGGGGGTCTCCTCCGGGCACCGCGTCGGCTGGGCGCAGGTTTTCGTCCGCAGCTCCGGCGCCTACGTCTGGGACGACGAGGACCGCCGCTACGTCGACTTCCTCAACGCCTGGGGACCGATCGTCCTCGGCCACTGTGACGACCGGGTCAACCGCGCGGTCTACGAGGTGGCAAGCACCTGCGACCTGACCGGCGTCGGCCCCCAGCCCGGTGAGGCTCAGCTCGCCGAGACCATCTGCCAGGTCATGCCCTCCGCCGAGAAGGTCGTCTTCTGCACCTCCGGCACCGACGCCACCATGCACGCGGTCCACCTCTCCCGCGCAGCGACCGGTCGGCTCAAGATCCTTAAGTTCCACGGGTCCTACCACGGCTGGAACGACCACGTCGCGGTCGGCAGCTCGCGAAAGGACCTGACCACGGCCACCCGGCTCAATACACCCAACGGCGGAGGCCTGCATCCGGCCGTCGTCGACGACGTCGTGGTCGTGGAGTGGAACGATGAGGCCGGGCTCCGCGCCGCCTTCGACCAGTTCGGCGACCAGCTCGCCGCCGCGTTCGCCGAGGGCTACGTGCACAGCTTCGGCTGCGTGCCCGCCGCCCCTGGGTTCCTCGAGCTGCTGCGGACCCTGTGCACTCGCAACGGCGTGGTCATGGTCCTCGACGAGGTCAAGACCGGGTTCCGGGTCGCGATCGGCGGCTACCAGTCCGTGTGCGGCGTCGTCCCCGACCTCACCGCGTTCGGCAAGGCCGTCGCCAACGGCTACTCCCTCGCCGGCCTCGCCGGCACCGACGCCCTCATGAGTCACCTGGGCGCCTACAGCAAGAATGAGGCAACCGTCGACGGCACCTACAACGCCTCGCCCTACGCCCTTGCCGCCGCGAACAAGACCCTCGCGATCATGCAGACCGAGGATGTGTTCGGCGCCCTATACGCCCGCGGTGAGCAGATGCGCAGCGGGATCCAGAAGGCGATCGACAGTCTGGGCGTCCCGGCCACCGTCGCCGGCCTCGGCTCGGAGTGGTGCGTCTACTTCCGCCCCGAGTTGCCGGTGAACTTCCGTCAGGCGATGGAGTCCGACGCCGACATGTACGCCAAGTACCACAGCTCGCTGCTCTCCCAGGGCGTGCTCGAGCCCGCCTTCCCGACCGGCGACCGCCGACTCAACGCGGCCACCACCGAGGCCGACGTCGACTTCGCACTCGAATGCGTCCACAACGCGCTCACCGCCGCCATCTCCTGACCACCGCTACCCCACTCACCGGCACCCGCCGGAGCACTACCGGCATTACCCAGAACTACCGGTAGTACCGAACCACCAGCGCAAACCAGCAGTCCGCGGCGTTCGACGACGGCCGCGGTTGCGCAGGGCACCCGAAACCTCCTAGGTAGGACACATGCTCTCTTCAGCGCGCCCAAAATCGGCCATGAGGACCGTTATCGCGGCGTTCTCACTCTCGGCCGTGCTCGCCGCCGCGGGCTGCACCGGCACCGACTCCGCAGGCGGTTCCGGTGATTCCGGCGACTCCGCCACCGTGACCATCGGATTCGCACTCAGCCAGAGCGGCCCGATGGCGCCCTTCGACGTCGAGCCGGGCAACGCCGCGCTGATGCGCGTCGCGCAGCTAAACGCCCAAGGCGGCATCGGCGGCCGCCAGATCAAGGCCATCGTCAAGGACGTCCGGTCAGACCCCGACACGGTCGGCACGGTCGCCACAGAACTGGTGTCCGAGGGCGTGAACCTCCTGGTCACCCCGTGCGACTTCGACCTGAGCGCACCCGGGGCCTCAGTCGCGCAGGCCGCCTCCATCCCGGCGATCTCAATCTGTGCCGGCGACCCGAAGATGGCCGACACGAAGACCCTCGGCGACTACATCTTCTCCGGCAACACCGGTAGCGACGTCGAGGGCGCCACCGGTGCCGCCTGGGCGATCCAGCGCGGCTGGAAGTCCGCCTACGTCATCCAGGACGAGAGCATCGAGTACACCAAGTCGGCCGGGAAGTACTTCCGCGCCGAGTTCGAGAAGCAGGGCGGCACCATCGTCGGCGAGGACGCGTTCCCCGGCGGCGACAACGTCGACATCAGCAACCAGGCCAACCGGCTGCGCAACCTCTCCCCCAAGCCCGACTTCGTATACGTGGCCAGCTGGAACCCGGGCGGTGCGACCGCAATCCGCCAGCTGCGCGACGCGGGCGTGACGGCACCGATCGTCGGCCCGGCCGCGCTGGACGGCCAGGTCCTGCTTGGAATCGTGGGCAACCGGGCCAGCAACATCTACTACACGGCCTTCGCCTGCTACTCCTACTGCAGCGGCTCCGGGCGCAACGGCCTGGACTCCTTCGTCTCCGACTACGAGAAGCAGTACGGCGCCAAACCGGCCTCGAGCTACGCGCTGCTTGGCTACAACCTGATCTCGGCGGTCGGTTCGTTGCTCGACGGGGTCGGGCCGGGCTCCGGCGAGCAGATCAAGACCGCACTCGAGAACGGCAAGCCCGTCACGACGCCCATCGGCGACGTCACGTACTTCTCCCCGACCTGCCACAAAATCACCAACATGCCGCTGACGGTGATCGGAGTCGAGCAGGGCAGCATGAAGTTCGTTGGTCAACAGCGCGTCGACGCCATCCCCAACGTCGGCGACGGCAACTCCTGCGCGTCATGAACAGCCCGACCGCACAAGCCGCCGCACCGGCCAGCGAAGCCCCCACCACTCAGTCGCAGCTCCAGATGGTCGACGGCGGCATCCACTTCGACGGTGTGAAGGCCGTGGACGGTGTCTCGATCACGGTCCGCTCGGGTGAGGTCCTGGGCCTCATCGGTCCCAACGGCTCGGGGAAGACAAGCACGCTGAACCTGCTCTGCGGAATGCTGCGGGCCACCGGCGGTTCGATCCATCTCGACGACCGCGATGTCACCCGGATGTCCATGCGGCACCGGGCCCGGCTCGGGATTGTGCGGACCTTCCAGAGCGGCCGGGTCTTCGCCCGGCTCAGCGTCGCGGAGAACGTCGAGGCGGCAGCCCTCGGCGGACGTCTGCGCCGCAGCGCCGCCCGCAAGCTGCGCGACGAGATCATCGACGAGCTCGGACTTGGGGCCGTCGCGGCGGCCCCGGCGTCGGGCCTGCCCGCCGGGCAGATCAGAACGGTCGCGATCGCCCGCGCTCTGGCGACCCGTCCGCGGTTCCTGCTGCTCGACGAACCGGCTGCGGGGCAGAACGAGGCCGAGGCCGTCGAACTGATCAACACGATCCGCGGGTTCGCCCGCCGTCGATCCTGCGGTGTCCTGCTCGTCGAGCACGACATGGCGGTCGTGATGGGGACCTGCGATCGGCTGCATGTGCTCGACAGCGGTCGCACCGTCGTCGAGGGCGACCCGCCGGTGGTCCGCAAGGACCCACAGGTGATCGAAATCTACTTCGGGAAGCGATACTGACATGGTCCTGCACATCGACGACGTGTCGGTCCAGTACGGCGCGGCCGTGCGCGCGGTCCAGGGATGCACGCTGGAGGTCGGGGAGGGGCAACTCGTCTCGATCATCGGCCAGAACGGCGCAGGAAAGAGCACCCTGCTCAAAGCCGTCATGGGCCTGGTCCCGCTGGTCGGCGGAAACATCAGGGTCGACAACGTCCAGGTCGGATCCCGAGCCTTTTCACCGGTGCGCAGCCAGCTGTCCTACGTGCCCGAGCGCGGCGGGGTGTTCGCGAACCTGTCCGTGGGCGAGAACCTGCGTCTCGGTGGGGTCGCCTGCAAGGACAAGGCCACCGTCGCCGCCCGCATCGAGCGGGAACTCGAACGCTTCCCCGTGCTGCGCAAGTACTGGGGCCGTGGGGCGAGCCTGCTCTCCGGCGGCGAGCAGCAGCAACTCGCAATCGCCCGCGCCCTGATCCGCGATCCCCGCCTGCTGTTGCTCGACGAGCCAACCCTGGGCCTAGCGCCGATCATCATCGATCTGATCTTCGATGTGATCGTCGGTCTCCGGGCCGAGGGCACGACGATCCTGCTGGTCGAGCAGAACGCCATGCGCGCGCTCGAGGTCAGCGACCGCGCCTACGTCCTGCAGGCGCCGGGCAGGGTGCTCGGTGCCGGGACCGCGGCCGAACTCCAAGACATCCCCGCCGTGGTCGACTACCTCGGCTTCTCACCCTCCGAAGCAGGTGCTTCGCAGTGATCCTCGACTTCGTCGTCTCCGCGATCGGCCTGGGCGCCCTCTACGCGCTGCTCACCATCGGTGTGGCGCTGCTGTTCGGTGTCCTTGGCCTGTTGAACTTCGCCTACGGCGAGATCGTCATGGCCGGTGGCTTTGCCCTCTACCTGTTCCGCGACCAGCCCTGGGCGCTCGCAGTCGGTGCCGCCCTGGTGCTCGCCGTCATCGTCGCCGTTGTCTGCGAGGTGCTCGCGTTCCGCCCGCTGCGTGACGCCGACCCGATCACCCTGATGATCGCCTCTTTCGCCGTCAGCCTCGCGATCCAGAGCCTGGCCCGCATGACCGTACTCCCGCGCGCCCAGGGCGTGGCCCCGGAACCGTTGCTGGGACAGCGCTTCCAGCTTCTGGGCGCCGACATCAGCGTCCTGGAGATCGGCACCCTCGTGCTCTGCGGGCTCATCCTCGGCGCCGTCGCCTGGCTGATGACCCGCACAAGCCTGGGCATCCAGCTGCGCGCCGCGGCCGAGAACTTCGAGATGGCCTCCGTGCTCGGCGTGCGGGCGAACCTCGTCATCCCGGGCGCCTTCGCGATCGTCGGGCTCCTGGCCGCCGCCGGATCGGTCGTGCTCGTCGCACGCCAAGGCGCGGTGTCCGCCGAGATGGGCCTGCAGCCGATGCTCATCGGCGTGGTCGGGGCGGTACTCGGTGGGCTGCGCAGCCTGAAGGGCGCGGCACTGGGCGGGTTCATTCTCGGCGTGGCCACGATGCTGCTCGAGACGGTCCTCCCGACCGGGCTGATCGCCTTCCGCGACGCCGTCCTCTTCTCGGCCCTGATCGCCGTCCTGGTCATCAGACCCCAGGGCCTGCTCAGCAGCGCGAAGGTGCGTGTCTCATGAGGAACAAGGTCGACTGGCTCCAGACCCCCGCTCTGCTCGTGGGGCTGTGTGTCCTCTGCGCGCTGATCGGAGCCTTCAGCGGTGGCGCGCTCGGCCGCGTGGTCACCATGACACTGATCTCGGTCGTGTTCGTCGCCGGGCTTTCGGTCTTCACCGGCAACTCCGGGGTGATGTCGTTCGGGCACGTGGCGTTCATGGCCGTCGGCGCCTACGCCACCGCCTACCTGACCATCCCGGTACCGCTGAAGAACACCCTGTTCCCGCACCTTCCCGCGCCCTTGGCGTGGCTGGGCGAAGTCCACGCCCCGTTTCCGGAGGCGCTCGTGATCTCCGGCCTGGCGGCAGGACTGCTCGGGCTGCTCACCTCACCGATTGTCGCGCGGCTGAGCGGCCTGCAGTCCGGCATCGCCACCCTGGCGGTGCTGGTGATCGTCTACAACGTGCTGAACAGCTGGACCGACGTGACCCGCGGCTCCTCCAGCATGATCGGGATCCCCAAGGTCACCACTGTCTGGACCGCACTGGCCGTCGTCGCAGGCACAATCATCGTGGCCTGGGCCTACCGGTGCTCACGCAGCGGACTGCAGCTCAAGGCCTCCCGTGACGACTTCTGGGCGGCCGAAGCGGCGGGGATCTCCGTCGGGCGGCACCGAGCGATCGCCTGGGTCCTCAGCGCGATCCTCTGCGGGATCTCCGGTTCGCTGTACGCGTCGTTCCTGGCCACGTTCAACGTGAGTGGTTTCTTCCTCTCCACGACCTTTGCCTTCGTGGTGATGGTGGTGCTCGGCGGCTACCTCTCCCTCAGCGGTGCCGTGATCGGCGCGATCGGCGTCAGCGCCCTGCAGGAGTTGCTGCGGCGCCTGCAGGACGGTGGGCTGACCGGGGGCGTGGCGCTCCCGGCGGGCACCGCCGACCTGCTGCTCGCGGCGGTCCTGCTGGTCATCCTGATCAAGGCGCCCTACGGGGTGATGAACGTGCGCGAGCTCCGACTCCCCCGTGAGAAGGGAAGCGACAAGCTTCGTCAGGCCGACCAGACCGATCCGGTGCGGTTGACAAGCGGCGCCAGACAATGACGGACCAGGCGTCGCCCGGTCAGCGAGGCCGGATCGAGGAGAGCACCTACTCGGTGTTCTCCTCGATCTGTTGGAGCCTTTCCACGCCCTTCGCACCCCGGCGCTCGGCGACCGCGGCGATGACACTCTCCGTCACCGCGGTCGCCGCGACCAGCGAGTCAAACGGCGAGGCGGAGTCGACACGCACGGGCAGCACGACCTTGGCGACCTTCGCGATGGGCGACAGCCAGTTGTCGGTCATCAGGCACACCGTCACGCCCCTGTCCGCCATCTGCTGGGAGAAGCGCAGATTGAGGTCGGTGTAGCGGCGGTAGTCGAAGACGACGAACACGGTGCTGCTCGTCGCCTCCACCACCGTGCTCCGTCGGTCGATCTCGTCGTTGCTCACCATCGCCACGCCCGACCGGATCAGGCGCAGGTGCACGACCAGATACTCCGCCAGCAGCCGGCTGAACCGGCCGCCGGCGACCCGGATCTCTCGACCCGGGTCGCTGAGCAGGCCGACCAGACGACCGAACTCCGACTCGGGCAGGTCGGCGTAGCTGGACGAGAGCATCTCGGCGAAGGAGCTGAGCGTCTCCGGCAGCACGCCTTCCTCCGACGTGCGCTTCGCCGCGATCTGCTTGAGTGGGGACCCGAGCTCACCGTTCAACTCGTGCACGAGCGCACGCTGGAAGGAGGGGAAGCCGGAGAACCCCAGCCGGGTCACGAACCGCACGACGGTCGGAGAGCTGACCCCGCCCCGCTCGGCCAGGTCGGCGACGGTCGTCAGACCGGCGGTCGGGTAGTTGGCCAGCAGCGCTCGCGCAACCTTTCGCTCGCTATTGCTGAAGTCGTCGAGCTTCTCCATCGCCAGAGCGCGGACCGAAGCGAACCCGCCGAGGATCTCAGTCATGATGACAAATTATCAGCCACACGGCCTCTCTGAAACGGAGATTACAGGTCCTGTGCCATCTGCGGATAGCTGTGCTTTCAGGTCGGAACGAAGGGCTGCCGCCCCACGCCCCCTCTTGGGTTGTCGTTGACATAGAAGTTTCTGGCGGTCGAACGCGCGCTGCTCGACGGGCGCTCCACCGTCGCGGCTGCGACCGCCCACGATCGGGACCAGGTTGCGGAGCGAGGAGGCGAGCTCCTCCAGCGCGTGATCGTCAGCGGCGCGTACGAAGCTGCCAGGGACATAGGCGAACACCGGCTCGTTCACGGGCGCGGGCTTACGTGTGGAGGCGCCCATCGTGATCCCTGCCAGGTTTCGCACAACAGACGAGCTCGAAACAAATATTACAGATTCGCCAGTATTGACTTCAACTGAAACAAACTGTTCTATGGTTGGTATGGCCTCTGCTGACCTTGGGACGCTCACCGCCTCCGCCCGCCACACTGCCCAGACCGAGCGCTACGCGGCGCACAACTACCACCCGCTCCCCGTAGTACTGGCCCATGGGGAAGGGGCCTGGGTGACCGATGTCGAGGGCCGGCGGTACCTCGACTGCCTCGCCGGGTACTCGGCGCTGAACTTCGGCCACCTGCACCCGCGGCTCGTCGCCCGCGCACACGAGCAGCTCGGACGACTCACCCTGACCAGCCGCGCCTTCTACAACGACCGCCTCGGCCCGTTCTCCCAGGCACTCGCCGAGCTCACCGGCAAGGACATGGTCCTGCCGATGAACTCCGGCGCGGAGGCTGTCGAGACCGCGATCAAGGTGGCCCGCAAGTGGGGCTACCGCGTCAAGAGCGTCCATCCCGACAGCGCGACCATCGTGACGATGCACGGCAACTTCCACGGGCGCACGACCACAATTGTCAGCTTCTCCGACGACGACGTTGCGACCGCGGACTACGGACCGTTCACGCCCGGGTTCGTCAGCGTCCCTTACGGCGACCTCGATGCGCTGCGGGAGGCGATCAACCCGTCTGTCGTCGCTGTCCTCTTCGAGCCCGTCCAGGGCGAGGGTGGTGTCATCCTGCCGCCCGAGGGCTTTCTGCAGGGGCTGCGTGAGCTCTGCACCGAGCAGCGGGTGCTGATGGTGGCCGACGAGATCCAGGCGGGGCTCGCGCGAACCGGTCGCACCTTCGCCTGCGACCACGTCGGCGTGGTCCCCGACATCTACATCCTCGGCAAGGCCCTCGGCGGTGGCTTGTACCCGGTCTCGGCAGTGGCAGCCGATGAGGAGATTCTCGGAGTCGTCACCCCCGGCAGCCACGGCTCGACCTTCGGCGGCAATCCCCTCGCCGCGGCGGTCGGGCTCGAGGTCGTCGAACTGCTTCGCACCGGGGAGTACCAGGAGCGAGCCCGACGGATCGGCGCGCGGCTGTCCGAGCGGCTCGACGGCCTCATCGGGCACGGCCTGGTCAGCGCCCGCGTGCATGGAGCGTGGGCCGGCATCGATGTCGACCCGGAGCTGATGACCGGTCGGCAGGTCTGCGAGGGGCTTCTCGAGCAGGGAGTGCTCGCGAAGGACACCCACGGATCGACCGTGCGGTTCGCGCCTCCCCTTGTCGCGACCGACGAGGACATCGAGCTGCTCGTCGACGCGCTGGCGAAGGTGCTCCAGTCCGCTGGCGCCGTATAGGCATGTTCGGAATTCAACGGTTCCAAGAACCTCGCCGCGGCCACTGTTCCGGCGGCTGAGGACCATCAAACAACGGCGGGTCCTGGCCCGTCGACGACGTGTGGTCGACGAGCTCACCGCGTGGCTGTCCAGTGTCGGTCTGCGCCCCGACGACGACCCGGAGAAGGCCGTGCAGCGCCTGCGGACCCGCCCCCACTCATGGACGGTTTTTGGGCTGCGCGACAACGACACTGAGGGCGAAACCCTGATCTCCGCCGCCGTCGCCGGCGAGGTCAACTGCCGCGACATCGACCCCGGCGACGAAGGCGGCTACCAGCGCGTCGCCGAGTCCGTCGTCGCCGCCGACCCGGACGAAGCCGAAGGCAAGGCGTACGAGCTGTTCGAAGACGCCCGCGACCACTGATTCGGACCGGCGGCATCACCCGTTCTGTGGGGCGTGCGCACTCTGCCCACCGCCAGCCAGGGTCAAGCCGCGAAAAAGCGCGTGGCTTGACCCCTTCCCTGGCGCCGGGGCCTGTCGAGTGCACCCCACCGGCCCGGGGCAACACCAACCTCCTCTTTTCCGCGGAGGCCGACCAAAACCTGTTGCACGTCAACGAAACCGAGCGGAGTTTGCACATGAGCAGTACGGTGAACAACCCCAGCCAGCTCGTCACCCTCGCCACCAACCCCGACGAATAGCCTGCGACCGTCACCGCCACCGTCGTGAAGGTCGAACGCCGGGAGGAAACCGATATTCTCGGCACGAGGGTCGGTCTCGACGCGTGATTGGACGTGACGTTTCCCGGTGAGCACCAGCCCTACACCTACTACCTGTCCCGGATGGTCAACGAACCCTGCTGGCCGCTGGACGCCTACTTCAGCCCCTGCGGTCTCCCCGGCATCAGTAACGGGTTCGGTGCTTGGGAAGTGAAAAAGCAGGGCATCGTCCCGGAGTTGGGCCCTGCTCGGCCAGGCCGCGCTCCAGCACGGCCTGGCCGAGGAGACCGGCCCGGATGTGCCGCTGATGCTCGCGAATCACCGCGTGTCCGAGGCCACCAGCGACGACTGATCCGCCGGTGTTCTCGGTGGGGCGTTAGGTAGGCACTCTGCCCTAGCGACGGCGGTCGTCAAGACGCGAAAGGTCGACACACGATTCCTTGTTGAGTGCGTTCATCTGCCAGGCGCCAAATGTTGCGGTCGTCAACGCGGCGTAGGACTTGAACAAGAAAACGGCCCCGCCGAAGCGGTTGTGCTCCAGCGGGGCCGTAGCGGCCGGGAACCGACCTTCCCAGCAGTCAGAGGGCATTGGCGGTGGCGAGTGTGTCCTGGGTGGACCGTTCAGGTGCTCGACCGCGCTCGAAGTGGCGTTGCACCAGTGCGCCGAAGAGCAAGCCCATGGTCGTCCACATCACGAGTTGGATACCCAGCGAGGCGACACGGAAGTTCCACAGCACCGCTGCCGGGAAGCCCTGGGGTACTCCGTCGGCCGTGGGCAGCAGGACCGCGGCCACCGCTGCCGCGACGATGAACGCGAGGACCCCGAGCAGGGTGGCGTTCCACGCGCCCAGGCGCGGCGCCAGTCGCCGACCCAGGTACGTTGCGGCGACGGCCAGTACCACCGAGATAAGTACCATTCCGAAGTAGACGGCGGTGCGCTCGTTTAGCGTGTCCGGGTTGCCGACCGCCGGTGGGTTGGCGGGGTATTTCAGGAACGGCACCACGAAAGCCGCCAAGTAGCCACCCAGCGCGACGACGGCGGCTGTGGCCCGTGCACTGAGTTTCCCGAGACGGCCGTGGGCCACGGCGAACGCGACGGCGAACAGGCCCCCGAACGCGACGGCGTAGACACAGACACCAGTGGCCAGACCAAGGGTGCTTTGCGCCGTGCGGCTGACCAGTTCCGGCTCTGTTGCCTGGCCTTCTGCCGCTTCCTTGGCGGACTCGAAGTCGATCGCAGCCCCGACCGACGGTTCGCCGAAGATGTAGGCGAATACCAGCGCGAGCAGCCCCGCCACGAGGCCGGCGAGCATGCCGCGCACCAACAACATTTTCATCATGATCGTGTGTCCCCCGCTGTGATCAGTGGCAGGGGAAACCGAGCAGGTGCCGGCCGTCGTGGACGAGCTCGTGCACGTAGTGGCCCGAGATGACCGATGTCGCGCCCTGTTCGGCGCCGACGAAGTACAGCAGAACCAGCGCCAGCACACCGGCGAAGACGGCCCAGGGCAGAACCTCGCGCAACGGGATGCTGGCGGGAATCAGGGCGGGAACAGGCGCGGCAGAGACGACGCTCACGGCACAGACCTCCTTGGGTTGACGCGACCCTCGTACGGATGATGATCACGAACGGAGTGGCTGACTCACGTCTTGCACGCCTTTGGCGTGATTCCGTTTACAGTGGCGCGACCGTGCCGGGCTTGCACCGGCTTACTCCGCTCGTCGGTCGCCTGACGTTACGCACGGCTTCATGGCGGCGTCAATCGACCGGACAGGTTGCGAGACCATGGTCATGCCCGACACGACCCGGTCTTGAGGAGCGTCACCGCGGATGGTCACTCGCTTGATCCTGGTCTGCCATGCGCCGACAATCGCCACCCGCGCGGCGCGGTTCCCCGACGACGAGGCCCTCGACGAGCGCGGCACAACCCAGGCCGCAGCGGCGGCTGGCGCCCTGGGTCGAGTCGACGAAGTCGGCTGCGGACCGGAGACGCGCTGTCGGGAGACGGCCACCGCGCTCGGCCTTGATCCCACGATCGAGCCCGCGTTGGCCGACCTACATGTCGGCGCCTGGCGCGGGCGCACCCTCTCCGAGCTCCAGCGTGAGCAGCCCGCCGAGCTCCAGGCGTGGCTGACCGACCCCGCAGCCCTGCCACACGGCGGCGAATCCCTGCGCGACCTGCAAGCACGAGTGGGCGACTGGCTCGATGAACTACGCGCCGCGACCGGGCGCATCGTCGCGATCACTCACCCATCCGTCATCCGCGCCAGCGTTGTCCACGCTCTCCACACCCCACCGGAATCCTTCTGGCGCATCGACGTCCCACCGCTATCGCACACTCGGCTGTCCGGTAACGGCAGCGGCAACGAGTGGACGCTGCGCGAAACCGGCCACCCGCTCACAGCCACTTCGCGGGAGAACTGACTCGTGAGGTAGGCCGATCACCCACGGCATCTCCCGCGGACGGTCACCTGAGTGGATCGGCTACAGCGACGCGTCCACCGGCTGACGCAGCGGCCGGTAGCCAATGCGCGCGTACTCATGCTCCACTGGAAATTCATACGTGCCGTAGGGATTGACGTGTTCCATCAACACAGGTGAGACGTGCGCGAGCAGGTCCCGGTCAATCCGGCCCCGCCGCTGGGACAGGTGCCCGAGGGCCAGCTCCAGATACGCGGTATTCCAGGTGATGATCGCGTTGGTCACCCAGCGATGGGCATAGGGCTTGCTCGGTCTGTTGCTCGTGGTGGCGTCGGCGGACGGTGCCTTCGTGGGCGAAGAAGAGGTCGCGGCGCAACGAGTGCAGGGTCTCGCCCTTTGTTGAGTTACCGGGCGATGCGCCGCCTGTATGCCTCGTCGGCCAGATACCGCAGGGCGTACAGGGTGCGCTAAAGCCCGCCATACTCGACGAGGGCCTTGAGGCCAGCGCCGAGCACCGCGACGAGGCGTGGAGCTTGCCGGCCACCAGCGATGCCGTGGAGTGCCCGTATTTCAGGCTGGCGGCCAGGCGCAGCATCTGGTCCCACTGGGACCAGATCAGGTCACGGTCGACGGTGCCGGTCAGCAGCTTGCCCGCGTGCGGGAACACACTGCACACCTCACGCCGGGAACCGAGCCGGTGCAGGGTGATCCCGCCCAGATCCCGAATCCGCGGGGACAGCGTGAACCCGGTCAAGGCAAACAGCGAGAACACGGTCAGGGTCTGACCTGCGGTGTCAGTGGCGTGCTCGGTGATCGGCAGGTCCGTGGCGTTGCCGAGGATCTCACCGAGAACATAGACCGCTTCGCGGTCGGTGACCGGCAGCCGCTGTTCCAGCTCGACCGGCACGGCGGGTGCGCGCCGGGCAGTCAACACGCCGTTCGGACTCGACAGCCGCTCATCAACATCGCATCAGCGGCGCCCGCCCGCCCTGGTCGATCGGCTTGTATGAACTCTCTACCCCGACGAACGGCAGAGGACGTCTATGCATACCCCGAAACGTTCCCGCTTTCGACGAAAGGTTAACCGGAAGCGGCACCGGGACGGCGCGGTGCGGAACATGGTGATCGGTGGTGCCGCCGCCGGTTCCGCTACTGGTTTGGCCCGGGGCGTCGGCACAAGCGTCGTTGACGCCAACATGCTCCGCTCCACTGGTCGGAAGCTCTATGAGCTCGGCCGCCCCGGCAAGCCGGTACGGCCGCTGGTGGCGTTCGGCCGTTTCCTCGGTGGTCTAGCCCAGGTGGCTCGGTGACCGCGAGCAAACCGCTGGTCATGCACGCGATCGACGACCTCCACGACGCCATGCCGAACAGCTGGTTGGGCGCGTTCGGAGCGCGCGGCGGGAACGCCTCGAACAGCGAGGCGCCCGAGACGTCCGCGATGGGACGGGCGCCGGAGTTAACGATCCCCAGTGCTCCGGCGGGCGCGGAACCGGCCGCCGACCACAGAGACGCGTTGTCTCCGGCCTGGGGTGCGGAGCTGGCCCCGCTCCTCGACACCACCGTAGGAAACGCGGCGCGCGCCGGAGCGCCGGAACCGCCTGCAAGCCCAGCGGCGGCATCCACCGCGCTGGAACAGGAACTGCTCGCGGTCCTACCGCCGCACGACGGGACGGCGCGGGACTGCGTAAAGCGGCTCGACGCCCTGCGCCGGCACTTCAGCGGGGGTGCACGCGTGACCCGCGACGACATCGCTGTCGGATCGCCTTGGCGTGAACTCGAACTCGCCATGGCCGTCGGCGGAGTGTGGCGCCCGGTGCGCGGCTCGATCTCCGGTGTCGTCCGGCAAGTGCGTGAGCTCGGCCCTGGCGCGATGGCGTTCGTGCTGACCAAATCACCCGGTAGTGAGCCCCACGGGATTGCGCTGCGCAACCATGGCGGAACCCCACTGTGGTTGGAAACCCAAGCTCCTCCGGGCTCCCGGGTGCGGACCGTACCGCCGCCGCTGGTCGACGCTCGGGTGCTCGTGGTCGCCCCGACAGGCCGGGCGGTAGCGCCGGCCGCAGGACCGTCCGGTTCCGCGGACGGCCTCCTGCACCCCAACACCGGCTCCAGGTACGGGTATTTCGCGCGTGCGTCCGGGGACGGCGGCCGCGCGAGCTCCGCAGCGCCCGTGCCGATCAGCTCGATATTTTCCTCCCCAGGACAGACCGTCCGCGCCAAGGGCCCGGATGGCCGACCGATCACCGTGGCACTGCGCGACATCGTCTGCCAGGTCATGCCCGGCACCGGACACGGCGTCGCGTTCACCCGAGACAGCAGCTTCCAGCTCACCGGCCGCTACCGCATCGCAATCAAGACGCTGCCCGGCGAGACCGTGCACGACGCCCGTGGGCGCACCAGCCGCCCCAAAGCGCAACTCCGGCTCGGCGGGGACTTCCACGTACACGCCGAGGGAACTCGCGGCGGGTTTGCGGCGCCACTGCGCAACGGCACCTGGGCGACCCTCGAACCGCGCGAATTCGCAACCGTGCTCTCCCGCATCGAAGGGCTGCGGACACTGGTCCAGGCAAAACCTGGCCTCAACCTCATGCTGCTCTCCTCCGGCGACCACGACGCGAAGGACACCGCGCGCGGACTGTTCAAGGAGGGGATAAACGTGTCTATGCTCAGCAACAACGGCACGGTCTCCCAACTTCCCGATGGACGCTTCGGCGTCGCCGACAACCGAGGCTGGAACACCTACAAGTCCAGCCCACGGCTCTGGGATTGGTGGAAGCCGCAGCACCAACGGCTCGGCGTCTACTCCGACGGCAACATCAACAACATCACCTTCTTCGAGACGCACCTGCCGACGGCCAGGTACATCCCCAACGCCGATCCCGATGCCGAGGTCCCGCTGCAAGGCAAGAATAAGCATGGCGCCGTAATCGACTTCTTCCCACACGAGGTCGCACGCATCGGCCTGACGAGCACCAGCACCGGGCGCGAACGCACCAACGGCCTCGACCTCACCGGCGACCACGAGGAACTGATCCCGGACATGGTGGGCAACCTTGACCAGATGACCCACGTCGTCCGGACCTTCCCCGGCGAAGGAGCCCGCGACATCCGCCGCACCGAATGGGACAAGCTGCGCGATCACGACCCGAACCACCGACTCGTGGCAGTACCGTGGCCGTCAGTAGAGCTCACTGCCACCGACCCGAGGTCCGGGCGGCCCAGGAACGTCCGCGTCGGCCCCAACGCGATCGTCGCACATGGCCACTCGCGTGCCGTCCGGATCACGATCGAGCGGGACGGCAACGAGAGGCGCCTCAGCGTAAGCGGCGACACCCTCGTCGGCCTGCTGGTGCAGCTGCCGGAGTTCCAGCAGATGTACGCCGTCAACCCGCACAGCCCCTTCCTTCTGCTCATCTGCGGCACCGCTCAGGACGGCGCGTCAGTGCTCAAGGAAGCGGTGAAAGCAGCTCGGTACCTGACGCTGCCCAACACCTTCATCGGCGCGGGTAGCGACATCGTCATGTACAAGCAGAAGAGCGGGCTGCTGCTGTCAGTGATGGACGACGCGGGTTTTATGATCAGCTCCCGCGTCAATAGCCACGAGGTCATGAAGATCCACGCCCGCTACTGCGAACCGGAGTCGGCTGGGGACAACTGAAGCGAGACGCCCCGGCCTGGGGCGTCTCGCAACGAGCGTTCTGCCCTGGATGAGTTCCCGACCTGGCGGGTGCGGGACAGACGACCGCGGACGAACATCGGCAACGTCGCGTCCCTCGACGACGCCGCCGCCCGCTCGCGATCCTCGTCCTCGCGTAATTACAAAGCGGACGTCAAGCGACTACGGCGAAGCCCTGGCTGCCCGCCCGACAACGAAACGCCCACCCTTTCGCACTGGAAGCACGGGGGTTGCGGTGGGGAGGTCACGATCCCCGACTAGGACGATGCGGTGCAGGTCAACGAAATCTACCCAACGAGGTCGGGACGGTGCTGCGGGTGATCGGCGATCCACGTCCATGCGGTCCACGTGCCGTGTCACCGGCAGGTGGTGCCAGGCGGTTTCACTCCCGCCCTGCGGCGCGTCATCCGCACGCGGCGTCCTCGGCCTCCCAGCGCAGCAGGTCACCCGGCTGGCACTTGAGCACCTCGCAGAGCGCGGCAAGCGTCGCGAAGCGCACCGCTTTAGCGCGGCCGTTCTTGAGTACCGCCAGGTTGGCGGGCGTGATCCCTACGCGATCCGCGAGCTCGCCCACGGACATCTTCCGCCTGGCCAGCATCACGTCGATGTCGACGGCGATCGGCATCAGATCACCTTGTCCAGCTCGGCCTGCATCTGCGCCGCTTCGACGTCGCGCGCGACGGCCTGGGCAAGCAGCATCCGCAGCACGAGCACGATGAGCGCGACCCCCAGGATGGCCACGCCTATCCCGCACATGATGACGGTGACGCCCGGGTCGTCCCGCTGGCCCGGCGCATTGAGGACCGTGACCGCGAACCACACGAGGGCAACCGCTACGACCGCGCCGATCACAAGGTCCACGTACCGGAAGGCGGCGTGGGAGAACACGGTTCCGCGTCGCACCATCGTCACCAGCCGCCATACGCAGACCAGGGCGACCTGGACCGACACCATGCCCAGGATCGTGACCACGCGCAGCGGGGTCAGCGGGAGCGACCCGTCCTCCGGGTCGGTGGCCAACGCCCACATCATCAATGCCTGTACGAACACGGTGCCGGCGAGTACCACCACGAGCACGACGCGCAGCGCACCCACTGCCAGCTTTCCCATTGCCAACCTGCCCATCGAATCGCGACAGCAATCTATCGCTTTTCGATAGGTGAAGCAAGGGCTGGGACGGAGGAAGAGTGGGTGGCGGCTTCGCACCGTGGCGGGACGCCGCCGTCCCCTCCCATGGCATGGCGTTCGCGCGAACCGCCTTGATCTTGTCGGGGTCGGCCTTGCTTGAGCGCAAATCGGACGCCACCCGACTACGCCGAAGCCCTGCCTCGGAAGCGGATCGGCCGTCCGGCACGACTCGACGTGATCTCCAGGCAGGCCCCTCGCACGAGCTCAGGATGCACCAGAACCGGCCGCACCGCGTTCTCCGGTGTTCGCGGGCAGCTCCTTCAGACAGTGCACACCGAGCAAAGTCGCCAGGGTCAGCCATGCGAAACCCATCCTTTATGACCCCGAACCCCTGCGAGTCAACGGGCGTCCTACTCGGGTGCCTCGTCGAGCACCGTCTCGACGCGCCGCCGGTAGTTCTCCTCCAGCCCGGCGAGGACCCTCGCATAGATCTCATGGAGGACCGCGACCGAGTGGCCTGCCCACTCTGCCACCTGGGTCGACGGAACGCCGGCTGCCAGCCAGGGACACGCAGGCGTGCCGAAGCTCGTAGGGACGTGCAATGAGCGGAGACGCTGCCTCTTCCTCGGTCAGCGCGCAATGCCGGTTACCTCCTCCACATCAGAACGCAATCTATGGACGCTTCCTCCGTATTCCCCGTTGGTACCCCGTGTTCCGATAGGAACCTATGGCGTACCTATAGCGTCGAACACAAGAGTCCGCACCAGCGTCGGCCAGGGCGAGCGCGACGATGCTGACCTTCTTGGAGGAGCTGTGATTACGGCAACGACCGGAGTGCTGGGCGACATCGCCGACCACGTACCCAACCACCGGATCCTCCGCGACCCCGATGTACTCCGAGGGCTGAGCCACGACGAGGGGGAATGGGCGCCAGCCGGTACTCCGCTGGCCGTTATCCGCGCGGAGTCGTGCTCGGAGGTCCAGGCCGTCGTCCGCGCTTGTCACCACCACAAAGTGCCCGTGGTGACGCGCGGGGCTGGCACCGGACTTTCGGGGGGAGCCAACGCGGTTGAAGGCTGCGTTGTCCTGGCGCTGGACCGGATGGACCAAATCGTCGAGATCAACCCGCTGGAAGGTCTTGCCGTTGTCCAGCCCGGGGTAATTAACGATCACCTGCGCACGGCTGCCGCCGAGCACGGCCTCTGGTACCCGCCGGACCCGGCAAGCGCACCGTGGTCAACGATCGGCGGCAACGTCGCCACCAACGCCGGCGGACTGTGCTGCGTGAAGTACGGCGTGACTCGCGACTACGTGCTCGGACTGGAAGTTGTAACCGCAAACGGCGAGCTCGTCCGCCTCGGCCGCCGGACGGCGAAAGGCGTGGCCGGCTACGATCTAGTCGGCCTGATGGTCGGTTCAGAGGGAACGCTCGGTGTGGTCACCGAGGTGACCGTCCGGCTGCGCCCGCTGCCACCACCTGCGATCACGGTGGCCGGGTACTTCTCCTCGATCGTCGACGCCGGAGCGGCGGTGCGTGCGGCTGCGGCCGCACGACTCACGCCGGCCGCGCTCGAACTCGTCGATCGGCACTGCCTCCGCGCGGTGGACGCGTGGAAGAACATGGGACTGTCGCTGGAAGCCGACGTCGTGCTGCTCGCCCGCCTCGACGAGCCCGGCGCCGCCGGCGAGGCCGAAGCCGAGCGGATGCTGGCCTGCTTCGAAGAAGCCGGTGCCACGTGGGCGGCTCGCTCAACCGACGAGGCCGAGGCGGAAGCGCTGTTCGCGGCCCGGCGGCTCGCGTATCCCGCGCTGGAACGGCTGGGGCCGGTGCTGACCGAGGACGTCTGCGTGCCCAAGGAGCACGTCCCGGCGATGCTGGAGCGCATCGAGCGCGCCGCGGAGCGGCACCGCATCACGATCGCCAACATAGCCCACGCCGGCGACGGCAACCTCCATCCCCTGCTGATCACCGAGCCCGGCGATGACGATGCCCGACATCGCGCCCACGCGGCGTTCGACGACATCGTCAACGACGCACTCTCGCTCGGCGGAACCGTCACCGGTGAACACGGTGTTGGGCTGCTCAAGCGTGCAGGTCTCGCCACCGAACTCTCCCCTGCCGCACTCGACATGCACCGCGCGGTGAAGGCCGCGCTCGACCCCGCCCACATCCTCAACCCCGGCAAGATCTTCTGACGAAGGGCACCGCCATGAGCAAGGCCACCGACAGCGTCGTCGATGCGTCACTCGTCCAATCCGGAGTCCGGCATGCCGGTCGACGGCTGGTCCCGTTCCTGATCGTCCTCTAACTGACCGTCCTGCCGTGGCGACTGGACGCCGCGCGCCGAGCGCGACGCACTGACCGACGCCATCGCCGCCGAGCAGCCCGACACCGCCGCCACGGGGCACGTATCGGTACCCAAAGGCATTGACCAGCCCCCGGGTGCTCGCCCTGCCCTGGGTGTACTTCGGCATCGTCTACGGCCTCTACTCGCTCGACTTCTCCTGCGCGGATGGAGCGTCGCCGGAGGTGCGCCGTGGGGCGTACGCCGGTCGTACATGTATTGAGGTGCCACGGTCTGGATCGAGGACGAGCCAGTCGGGTGGGACAGCGGCAGCAATATCCGCTGGCACCTCCCGGTAGGTCGCTACAGCCGCAGTCTGTAGGTGCATTCGGTCCTCCTACCGGATCACACGGCCCTGAACGAGCCCAGGTGGACCGACGCTAGAAGCGACCCCCAACGAACATGATGTTTGTTTTCAACATGATTTAATACCTCACATGGAGGAAATCTCTGCGACAAGGACGTCGCCGGGATGGCTGGACCTACTGACCCGCGGATGCACGCCAGCCGACTTAGCCGAACACCGCCGTGCCCTGCTCGACGACCCCTCAGCCAACCGACAACAGATCGAACGCGACAGCGAGCACGCCATGGTGCTGCTGGAACGATTGGCGCAACGCAAGCAGCACGCCGAGGAACTGGCCGTCCTCAACGACCTGGCCCGGCGACTCGCGTCCCTCCGCGACCCCGGCGAGGTCCTCAAGGAGGTCGCCGCCCAAGCTCGCCGCCTACTGCGCACCGACATCGCCTACATAAGTTTGATCGACAACGACGTCCTGAGGATCGAAGTCGTCAACGGGTCGATGGGCCACGCGCTGCGCGGCATCGAACTCCGGCCAGGCCAGGGCCTGGCCGGTGCTGTGCTGGTCTCAGGGAAGCCAGTGAGCAGCGAGTCCTACCTGGCCGACCAGAGCCTCACCCACGACACCAACGTCGACGAAGCTGCACAGAGCGAACAACTCGGCGGCATTCTCGCGGTTCCCCTCATCGTTGCCGAGGAGACCATCGGAGTGTTACTGGCCGCAGACCGGCAAACCCGGAAGTTCGGGGCGCAAGAGATCCAACTACTAGCCGCCCTAGCTGCCCACGCCGCGGTCGCTCTGCGCAATGCCAAACTGTTCGAGCAGTATCAACGAGCCAATCGCGAACTACAGGACACCCTCGCGTCCCGCCAGCGCAGCACCAAACTCCGCGAGGCGCTCACCGCGGCCGTTTTGGCCGGTGACGGGATCGATGCCTTGCTCAACTTGCTCATCGAGACGCTGGACGCGCAAGTGCGGTACATGCCTGCCGACGAGGCGGCCGCCACCGAATACCTCTACGAGCTCACCGGGACGAGGAGCGGCGAGGACCTCTTCCCGCCCGGGGCCCCCGGTACCTACCGGACCACCGCCGCCCACGGCCACGCTCTCGTGGCCCAGGTGGCCGTGCACGGTGGCCACGTCGGCTGCCTGGCGGCAGTCGGGGACACCTCGTTCAGCGACGAGGCTGACCGGCTGCTGACCACCGGCGCCACCGCCGTGGCTCTTATCGTCGCCTCGGAACGCTCGGTCGGCGAAGCCGACCGTCGGCTACGCGGCGAGCTCGTCGCCTCCTTGCTCTCCCCCACCGTCGACGAGGCCGCCGTACGACGGCGCGCACGCGATAGCGGGCTCGCCCTCGACGATATCCGCAACGTCGTCGTTCTCCAGCCCGATGGCGACAGCTCCCTCACCCACATCGCAGGCGCCTGTACCCACCTGGTGGACCGCAACGGCTGGTCGGCTCCCCACGAGGGCCGTTTGGTCCTGTTCCTCGCCGACGACGACACGACTGCGGTCACCGCCAAAGTGCGCGCACTGCACCTGCCGGGCAGCGCCGGCGTTGCCCCCTCAAACACCGGACTACAGGGACTGCGGGCTGCCTACGAGGCTGCCAGGCAGACCGCGACCATGCTGCTTGCTCTCGGCCGAAGGCATGATTGCCGGCAAGCCTCCGAGCTTGGCGCCTACCGATCCCTGTTCGGCCAGTCAGGACGCGACGAGGTCCGCAACTTCGTCACCGCGACCATTGGACCGCTGCTGGATCACGACCGCGACAAGGACCGGAAGCTGGCCGCCACGCTGGACGTCTATCTACAACAGGCCCAGCACCACGCCCGGACCTGCAGCCTGTTGCACATCCACCCCAACACCCTCTACCAACGGCTGGACCGGGTCACCAGCTTGCTTGGCCCCGACTGGCGCGATCCCAACCGAGTCCTCGAAATCCAGCTCGCCCTCAAGATGCAGGACCTGCTCACCAAGCTGGACAACACCAGCCAATGAAACCAGGCCGTAGGCCATGCACCGGTGTGCGGCCGGAACGTCGCGTGCTCGATGATCCCGACCTCGCAACGGCCGCCCGCAGGCGTAACTGCAACTCTCCCGACATGCTGCCATGCGCGTCTCGGTTCTGCTCGGGCCGCCCGGTGCGGGTAAGGGCACGCAATCTCTCGTGATCGCCGGGAAGCTCGCCGTTGCGCACGTCTCCACCGCGACATCTTCCGGCGCAACATCAACGACGGCACTCCGCTGGGCCTCAAGGCCAAGTCCTACATCGACAGCAGTCTGCTGATCCCGGACAGCATCACGACGAACACGGTCCGGTCCAGACTCACCGAACACGACGCTGCGCCCGGGTTCCTCGTGGACGGGTTTCCCCGCACGTCAGCGCAAGCGACGTGCCTAGCCGACATCTTGTCCGAGCCCGGCACCCCACTGGACGTCGTCGTGGAGCTTCGCGTCGATGAGAGAGAGCTCGTGCGCCGACTCACCGGTAGGCGCACCTGTCGCGACTGCGGCCGCAGCTGTCACCTCGTCTTCACCCCGCCGGCGAAGGCGGACACGTGCGACGCCTGCGGTGGTGCGCTGTACCAGGCGCGACGACGACACGGCGGACGCGATTCACCAGCGGTTTCGCGTCTACGAGGAGCAGAACGCGCGGCTGACCGCGTTCTACCGAGACTCGGGTGTTGACGACGTTCTCGATCGCTTCCTCAATCGGACGAGCGCTTTCCGCAACCGAACGACCGATGTCGACCGATCCTCTTCTCCAGTGCTGTGATGCGGCGGGAAACGGTGGTGTGGTCGACTCCCAAGGCCGAGGCAGCCGCAACCAGCCTGCCTGTACGGGCGAGCGCGAGAAGATATCGGAGATCGTCCACCCGGAGTCGTCGTGCATCAATGTTTTTTGCCATCATGGAAATGCCATCTTTTCGGTCCTGACTCGGTCCGTTGAGAGGCCTCAATCGGATCGACTCACCTAATCAATTTTCTGCAGTTCCGCACAACTGCTCTGCGAAATTGGCGCTTGATTGCACACGCCTGCTGCGCGAACCTCATGGGATCGGTACACGGTGCGGCACTTGACTTCGCCGCCGCCGCGCAGGCGTACCGGCTCGCCCGGCGTTGCGCCGCCGAGTTCCCACAGCTGGGGGCCGTGACCGTGGACGCGCTGGTCGTTCCACGACGCGGGAGGCTCCGACGCCAGGAGCTGGACTGCTCGCTGGCCGCCGGGGTCACCTGCCTGCGGTGGCTGACCGAGACCGGGCTCGACGTCGACACCGCCGCCGGCCAGCTAGAGTTCCGCTACGCCGCCGCAGACCAGTTCCTGACCATCGCCTAGCTCCGCACGGCCCGCCGCCTGTGGGAGCAGGTCACCCGCTCCACCTGCGACGCCAAGAAGTCTCTGCGCAGATCCGCTGGAAGAGACACAGAAGCAGCGGACGCTGCGAGTCACCGACCCCCGAGCAAGACACCGCTGCGCGCAAGCGTTTGACTCGGATAAGATCAGGAGCGGACGGTGGAATCATTCCACCAGAGCACATTCCAACGGCGCAGAGCACAGGCGCTATGCCCTATCCAGTCTGATCTGCGCTGATCACCGATGGTTCACGACGGAGACGGTCGAGGAGCAGGGACATCTCTTGCCCAGTGAGGACAACGATGAACCGCACCTCACTGCCCAGAACGTCGTCATCGATCTGAGCGGCGAAGGCGTGGACCTCGTAGCGGCGTCCGCGCAGCATCATCGCAATCCGCACGACACCGTCGAGTCCGCCAGTTACCCCAACGGTCACGCTGCGATGTGCTGCTTCCTCGCATCCTCCAGCGTCCTCGCCGAAATCCACGCAAGTGGTGACCAACAGCTTGTGACTCTGGTCGAGAGACGGCAGGGTCAGATGTGAAAGCGCTCGGCTCATAACGGATCTCCAAGTTCACAGAGGACGATCCGGACCAGGTTCCAGACGCACGAACTCACGCGCGTCGGCTCCCTGGCTCAGCCGACGCGCCGGATAATGATCTCCCGCTGGAAGCGGTTCTCCACCTGGCACATCACGATAGAAAATAGCACATCAGATAGTCCACTACGCCGCATCCAACTCACCGATCAAACCTCCAGATCCTCCCCAACGACCTGCTCATGCCCAGGTTCTGCCACTGCGCCATCAAGACAACTTCCCTGTCGTGCTGCAGACCTCCAACGCGCGATGAGCCTCAGCCTCGTCCTCCAGCGGATACGTCTGATCGACGAGCACGTTCAAACCACCGTCACGGTGCAACACCACGACCGCGCGAATGGCCTCGTCAGCGCCAATCGTGGGTACGCAGATGAGAAGATCCGGGCCCAGGACCTGCAGGAACCGAATGACCACGTCGCCGCCGATGAGGTCCAGGACCAGGTCGACGGTGACCTCGGCATAGGCACCGTCGGCCCGGGGACGATCGCCTTGCCCAGCGCATCCTCCCCCACGCCCAACCCGTTCACGTCCGGGCCGAGGGATTCCACCGCACCTGCTACATCCCACCCGACGATGAAGGGTCAGCCACCAAAGTTCTTGTGCACAGAGGGCCGATCGGGTCTTCCAATCGATGGGGTTGACTCCCGCAGCCTGGACCCGAACCCGAACCTCTCCAGGCCCGTGGATCGGGGTCGGCACGTGCCTAGTTGCAGAACCTCGGGACCGCCGATCTCCCAGCCGACCTATCCCACGCATGTTCGCCGTCGCGTGTTCCGCGCCCTTCCTCTCGCTTCTTCCTTCATGGGGTCACCAGGTTTCCCGGACGCGTACAGCCTGCGTGACTCAAAGACCGTTGGGTAACTGGGTGGTTACGCAGCGATGTTGGTTTCCGCGGTGAGTCGGCGGGCGGCTTCCCGTTCGGTGGCGTTGGACCACTTGACGCTCTGGCCGGAGAGCCGGGTGGCCATGCGGCGGATCATCGCGAGTTTGATCAGGTTTTCGGAGTTCGCGGTCGGGCGTTCGTAGTCGCGGGCGAGGCGACGGTTGCGGGTCAGCCACCCAAAAGTTTCGTTCGACCACCCACCTACGTGGCAGCACCTGGAACCCCTTGACATCGTCGCTGCGTTTGACGATTTCCAGTACCAGGCCGAGTTTTTCCTTCGCCCAGGCCAGCAGGCCGTTGACGACGGAGTTGGCGTATCCGCCATCGGCCCACACCAGAGCGACCGAGGGGAACCGGGCGGCCAGGCGCCGCAGGATCTCGCGCCCGCCGCGCTCCGCGCGGTCCTGCACCGATGCGGAAGTGAATATGACGACCAACAGGAGGCCGAGCATGTCCACGATGAGGCCGTTTGCGGCCTGCCGTTTTCTTGCCCATATCGAACCCGCGCGCTTCGCCGCCCTCACTGCTTTTGGCGGACTGGGCGTCGAACACGGCCGCCGACGGGTCCGCCGTGCGTCCGGCCTGGCCGAACCTGATCGCGCAGCGCGTCGTGGACACGGTCGATCGTGCCGTCGGCACTCCAGTCCCGAAACCAGCGACAGGCCGCGTCCCGGGGCAGCAGATCGCGGGGAATCATCCGCCGCTGGGAGGCCGCGGCCACCGCGGCGGTCAACGGGCTCGCCTCGGGCAACGCCGCCCTCACCACCAACATCACACCCAGACGGAATCGACGAAATGAAAGCCCCTCGGCGAGGTACTCGACCCACTCATCGACGAACTCGCCGAGTACCCGACACCCAATACCTCAACCACCCACAATGGACGCAATTGGTTATCCGGGCGCATCAGGCGCTCGACACACTTGAGCAGGCTTATTGACCGGGAACTTATTGATCCGGATGGCAAATGTGTGATGTCAGGTGGCGTAACGGACTTCGGGTTTGCCGAAGTAGGAGCGGATCCGGTCGGGGAGTGTCTGGAGGCGGTGGAGGAAGGAGCGGACCGCTTGTTTCAGTTCGTCGCGTGTTCTTGGTGCTGTGCCGGTGGACACGGTCCGTTTGAGGTCGGCGTTAAGGATCTCGTCGGGGTTGAGTTCGGGGCTGTATCCGGGCAGGAAGTGCATCTCGATCGCCGTAACGTGATCGTCCACCCATTTCCGGACGGTCTTGCGGCGGTGGACGGGATGTCCATCGACGATCAGGTGAACCTTGCGGTCGAGGTGGCGGGTCAGCCGGTCCAGGAACGGCAGGAACACCTTGGCGTTGAACGAGCCGGTGTACACGGTGAAAGAAAGCTCGCCTTTGTTGCCGATGGCGCAGATGGCGTTCACGCTGAACCGTTTACCCGTCTTGCCCACCACCGGTGTCTTACCTACCGGGGCCCAGGTGACGCCGACGGCGGCATCCGAGCGGATCCCGGTCTGGTCCAGCCACAAGATCACCGCGCCCTCACGGCGGGCGCGGGCGGCGATGGCCGGGTAGTCCTCCTCCAGCCACACCCGCACCTCTTCGGGGTCCTGCTCGTAGGCTTTGCGGACCGGTTTCTGCGGCGACAAACCCCACGAGCGCAGATAGTTCCCGACGGTGCGCAGGCTCAGCACGATGCCGTACCGGACCCGGATCAGCTCGGCCACCGTCTTACGGGTCCACACCACCCCGGCAAGCCCGAACGTGGCCGGGGTGTGCTCGGCCACCGCATACCGCAGCTTGCGCTGCCGGCGGGCACTTAACGCTTTCTGCTCACCGGCCTTGCGGCCCCGACGACGCGTCGCAAGACCCTTCGAACCCCATTTTTCCCACGCCTGCATCCATCTCGACACCGACTGCGGCGATACCGCGAACACCTGCGCCGCCCCAGCCTGGGTCATCCGCCATGGACAGCCGCGACCACCCTGCGCCGCAAATCCTCCTGCGCCTCAGGCGACAACCTCCGCGCGTCCCGCACACCAGCGATCATGCCAGAACAACGAAGATCACAACTTTAAGTTCCCGGTCAATAAGCGGCGACGGCGGCGCAATTGGGGAGAATTCCGAGGGGCTGGGCTCCCGAGGCGTTCGTGTGGATAGGCTGAAGATCCGGCTTGTCACTCGGCTGCCCGTGCAGATCACACCGGTCTCCTCAGACAGCCCGAGTTTATTGGCCGCGGTGACAAGCTCGTGGAACGTGAAGTCGCTGCCGCGACGCTGCGTGGAAAGAGCCGGTCCGCAATCGGGTGATGCTCGCGTTGGCCTATGACGCGGCGTTGCGGCCGGAGGAGTTGTGCTCGTTGCGCACCGACGATCTGGACCCGGCTCACCGAACGTCCCAGGTGCGCCGGCTTTACGGCGGCGGCGCGACCGGAGAACGCGATTCGAAGCACTGGGCCTTCCTGTTCTTGCGTGCCCTTCTGAACCACACAGTTTGCATGTTCGCCCCATTTGAGTAGCGCTGCCTGCGCTAAGGAGGCAAGACTGCGGCTGCTAGCCAGCGTGTTCGTCCTCTCAATTCCCGAGCCGCATGATCCAGGACTGGCTCGACACGACCTTGCAAAGTAATCCGGCCACCACTAGTTCGCTCGTCAATACCGCAAAATTCGCTCCCCGCAAAGGAAAAGAGGTCTTCGTTCAATGCAAGACGACCTCACGGAGCGGATGCAGACTCTCAGTACCTGGCTTCGTGATACGGACAGTTTCACCGAAACCGTTGCCTGCTGGCGCAACAGCCAGGTTGATTACATCTCGCTGAGCCACGAGTACTGCCTCGTCACGCCCGAACATGCTGCGGCATTGGATGTTTCGGCAGGCAGCAAGGCGTTATATCGACGCGGAAATCTCGAATCGGAATCGGCCGGCTTTCGGCAGCGGGTGGCCGGGGTACGAGCCGTCGTGGTCGAGGATCGGCTGCACCCGGATGCCCGACAATCGCTGAAGTTTAAGAAGGTTGCGCTCGGTAGAAACCTTAGCTGCCACGGGATGCGGCGACACACTCATGACATCACCCGCGTCTCAACGGTCGATGCCAACGGCCGACAGGAATTGCGCGTGGCGGCGACGGTCACGACCGCCGACGAGCTGGTCGCGGCCGTCGACGAGATCGTTTATCTTCAACTGTCGCAACGCGGCACCACGGACGATGCCCGATCGTCGACAGACTGCAGGACGCCCGAAGGCCACTGGAATCGCCTATATCCCGGATGCGACGCCGCACGGAAGCATCGCTGGCCTGGATCTCTCGTGTGGCCTGTTGCTGGACACCACGCAGGCCGGTCTGGTGCGGGCGATGTGCGAGCCGGTGGAACGCGAGAAGTGGGCTGCGGCGCGGCGCATCGTGGTGCCGCACCCCAGCGCCGTGGAGTTCCACGAGCGCGGCTACCGCGAATACCTTTTAACGATCGATCGCGCCCGCTCGCTGTGGGGCGCGACCTCCTGACCTTCAAGACTTGGCGCTGAGGAG